>JBAPYC010000059.1:0-11682 GCA_049284535.1 Streptosporangiaceae bacterium | reverse complement strand
CAGCCCATCCGCCGCGACGCCGGGCCCGGTCCCCGGACGCAGGAGCCCGCCGCCGAGCTGAAGCCGAGCGTGGACCGGCGGCCCACATCCCGGATGCCGCTCCCGGCCAAGGCCATGCGGATCGGGCGTACCCCCGACAACGGGCTGGTCCTGTCCGACCTGGATGTCTCCCGGAACCACGCCGAGCTGCGCAAGTCGGCCACCGGCAGCTACGAGATCGTCGACCTGGGCAGCCACAACGGCACCTACGTCAACGGCCAGCGGGTGACCTCCAAGACGCTGACCGAGCATGACCTGATCGGCATCGGCCACTCCACGTTCCGGCTCAAGGACGGCGAGCTGGTCCAGTTCGTCGACGACGGCGAAGTAACCTTCAACGCCCAGGACTTGGTGGTGACGGTCGGCGGGGGCAAGGTCCTGCTGGACCATGTCACGTTCCCGATCCCGGAGCGGTGCCTGCTCGGTGTCATCGGCCCCAGCGGCGCTGGCAAGTCGACCCTGCTTGGCGCGCTGACCGGTATGCGTCCCGCCGACACCGGCACGGTGCTGTATGACAACCGTGACCTTTACCGGGACTACGCCGAACTCCGCTACCGCATCGGCCTGGTCCCGCAGGAGAGCGTGCTGCACACCCAGCTGACCGCCCGCCGCGCGCTGCAGTACTCGGCCGAGCTGCGCTTCCCGGCCGACACCAAGCCCAGCGAGCGCGACGTCCGGGTCGACGAGGTGATGGCCGAGCTCGGCCTGACCAAACACGCCAACACCCGGGCCGACCGCCTGTCCGGCGGCCAGCTCAAGCGGGTCAACGTGGCCCAGGAACTGCTGACCAAACCCTCCTTGCTGTTCCTGGACGAGCCGACCTCCGGGCTGGACCCCGGCCTGGACAAATCGGTCATGGAGCAGATGCGCGACCTGGCCCACGACGGCCGCACCGTCATCGTCGTGACCCATAGCGTCGACAACCTGGACAACTGCGACCGGCTGCTCGTCCTGGTCCCCGGCGGGCGGATTGCGTTCTACGGGCCGCCTTCCGAAGGGCTCGGCTACTTCGGCAAATCCCGCTGGGCCGAGGTGTTCCAGGCCTTCGACCAGTACCCGGACCGCGACTGGGCCGCGGAGTTCAGGGGCTCAGCCCTCTACCAGCAGTACGTGCTGGATCAGCAGCCCCGGCCCAGCCAGTCCGCCGGCATGCCGGCGGACGCCGAGCCCCAGGTACAGCGGCGTGGTGGGTTCGCCCAGATGAGGACGCTGACCCGCCGGTATCTGCGGGTGATCGCGGCCGACCGCGGCTACCTGGGCTTCATGGCGCTGCTGCCCATCGTGCTCGGGCTGCTCATCCACTTCGTGGGAGGCCCGCAGGGCCTGGCCGGGCTCCCGCACACGAACGAGAACGCCGAAGAAGTGCTCCTGATGCTGGTCATCTGCACCTGCCTCAGCGGCGCGGCCAGCTCGGTCCGGGAGCTGGTCAAGGAACGCGCGATTTTCACCCGGGAACGGGCGGCCGGGCTCTCGTCCGGCGCCTACCTGTTCTCCAAGCTGTTCGTCCTCGGCGTGATCTGTGTCGTGCAGTCGGTCGTCCTGGTCCTGCTGGGCGTGGTCGGTCGGCCGCTGCCGCCGCAGGGCGCCTTCCTCACCGGCCTGCCGCTGGTCGAGCTGATGATCGGCATCGCCGTGCTCGGCCTGGCCTCGATGTGCCTCGGCTTGCTAGTATCCGCCCTGGTGAGCACGTCGGAGAAGGCCATGCCGGTGCTGGTGCTGCTGACCATGGTCCAGGTCATCCTGTCCGGCGGCGTGATTGCGCTGTACCACAAGGCCGGCCTGTCGCAGCTCGCCTACATCTCCCCGTCCCGGTGGGGTTTCGGCGCGGTGGCCTCCACCGTCAACCTCAACCGCATCAACCCCACGCTGGGGAACTTCGTGGACCCGCTGTGGAACCACACCGCCAGCAACTGGCTGCGTGACATGGGCGTCATGATCGGCCTTTCCGTGCTGTTCACCCTGATCGCCTGGCTCCGCCTGCTCCGCCTCGGCCCGCGCCGCCGGAAGAGCTGAGGCTCGTCAGACCGCCTGCGGCGGCATGACATCGCCCAGCAGGGCTCGCCGCAGGCCGGCCGCCATGGCGTCGCCGACGCCGAGTCCGTGCGCCAGAAAACGGCCGAACGACCTGTAGTGGCGTTCCGCTGACTCGAAGGCCGCGCCCAGGTAGGTGGCGCTGTGCTCCAGGATCGGGCGCAGCAGTTCGGGATCGGCCAGGATCCCGGTCTTGACCAGGTCGAGCCGGAGCCTGGTGTAACCGGCGCGATGGTAGTCGTTGGACAGCAGGTAGTCGCGCAGGACCATCTCGCGAGGCACGCCCAGGACGGTGAGCACGATGGCGGTCATCCATCCGGTGCGGTCCCGGCCGCCCGAGCAGTGGTAGAGCACCGGCAGTTCTCCCGGGGCGCACAGCAGCCGCAGCGCGGTCCCGAATGCCTCCCGCTGCCGGGCGTCGGTCACGAACGCGCGGTAGGTGTCGACCATGAACGAGGCAGCACGCCCGCCGCCTAGCTGCCGGCGCTGCTGATCGTGATCGCCGGCGGCGATGATCTCGTAGACCGGTTCCAGATCGCCCCCGCTGACCGGCAGCCGGACGTAGCCCGTGCCCGCGGGCAGCCGGTCGTCCCCGGCCAGCAAGATCTCACCCGGAGTCCGGAAGTCGATCACGGTGCGCAGAGCCAGCCGGCCGAGCAGGCCGACGTCGGCGGGGCTGAGTTTGCTGAGCGAGTCGCCGCGGAACAGGCGGCCGCGCATGACCTCCGGTCCGTGGACGCTGCGGTAGCCGCCGATGTCGCGGACGTTCACCGCACCCTCGAGCGGGACGTGCCGGGCTGGCGCGCTGTCCCCGGTCACAGGACCAGGGTCACCGCTCATCGGACTAGTGCCCATCGCGCACCGCCTTACGCCCACACCCCCTGCCAAGGGTAACGCCGGCCACGCCGCTCACCAGCGGGAACAAGAAGGGCCGCCGGGTGCGATCGGGTCCCGCCCGTGGCGTCCCGGCACACCGTAGGCTGTCGTCGTGACAGACCTCGAACCGCAGGCGCACCAGATGCTGCACCGGTTCCCGCTGATCGACGGGCACAACGACCTGCCGTGGACGCTGCGCGCGCGGGCCGGCGGCGACGCGAGCAAGGTACGCCTGGCACCGGCCGATCCCGGCGGAACCGATCTGGCCGCGCCGG
Source organism: Streptosporangiaceae bacterium (assembly GCA_049284535.1). GTDB lineage: Bacteria > Actinomycetota > Actinomycetes > Streptosporangiales > Streptosporangiaceae > Palsa-504. The sequence continues at coordinate 8,461 of JBAPYC010000059.1, read as the reverse complement.
TCGACGGCACGCACACCGATCTGCCCCGGCTGCGGGCCGGTGGTGTGGGCGGCCAGTTCTGGTCGGTCTACGTGCCGGCCTCGATGGCCGGGGACGACACGGTCGCGGCCGTGCTCGAGCAGATCGACCTGACCCGCCGGATGATCGCGTGCTACCCCGGGGACCTCGAGCTGGCGCTGACCGCGGATGACGTGGAGCGCATCTTCGCCGCCGGCCGGATAGCCTCGCTGCTCGGCGCCGAGGGTGGCCACGCGATCGCCGGATCCCTCGGCGTGCTGCGGATGCTGTACGCGCTCGGTGTCAGGTACATGACGCTGACCCATAACGCCAACGTCGGCTGGGCCGACTCGGCTACCGACGAGCCGCAGGCGGGCGGGCTGACCGACTTCGGCCGGGATGTGGTGCGCGAGATGCAGCGGATCGGCATGCTGGTCGACTTGTCGCATGTTGCGGTTTCCGCGATGCGCCACGCGCTGGACGTGGCTGGGGCCCCGGTGATCTTCAGCCACTCCGGCGCTCAGGCGCTGTGCGACTCGCCGCGCAACGTGCCCGACGACGTGCTAGCCCGGCTGGCCGCCAACGGTGGGGTCTGCATGGTTACGTTCGTGCCTGCCTTCGTCTCCCAGGAATGCGCCGACTGGCTGGACGGCCTCAAGGCCGAAGCCGCCCGGCGCGGCCTGGATCCGAAGAACCTCGGGCAGCTGTTCAGCATCAAGCCGGAGTGGGAGGTCGCGCACCCCGTGCCCCAGGCCACGCTGGCTCAGGTCGCGGACCACGTGGAGCACGTCCGGGAGGTCGCGGGCGTGCAGCACGTGGGGCTAGGCGGAGACTTTGACGGCACCGAGGATGTGACCGTCGGCCTGGAGGACGTGTCCACCTACCCGGCCCTGTTCACCGAGCTGCTGTCCCGCGGCTGGACCGAGGCCGACTGCGCCGCCCTGGCCGGCGGTAACGTGCTCCGCGCGCTGCGGGCCGCCGAGGCCGCCGCCGGCCGCTAAGCTCTCACCCAGATGACCTCCGGCACCCAATCACCTCCCGCCACCGTGTTCCGAACGGCCAGTGGCGGCGTCAGCCTGCTCAGCTGGCCCGCGCTGGACGCGTCCCGCGCCGGCGCGGCGGTTACGGCCCGCTCCGGCGGGGTCTCCCGCGGCCCGTACGCGACGCTGAACCTGAGCCTGAGCGTCGGTGACGACCCGGCCTGCGTGCTGGAGAACCGGCGCCGGCTCGCGGCCGCGATCGGCGCCCGTCCGCAGGACTTCGTCTGGGCTCGCCAGGTGCACGGCGCTGGCGTCCGGGTGGTGGACGGCGCGGACGCCGGGAGCGGTGCCTTCGGCCTGGACGACGCCATCGCGAACGCTGACGCCCTGGTGACCCGCACTCCCGGCGTCGTGCTGGCTATTCTTACCGCCGACTGTGTGCCGATCGTGCTGCACGACCCGGTGGTCGGCGTGCTGGCCTGCGTGCACGCGGGCTGGCGCGGCACCGTGGCCGGCGTGTCCGCCGCGGCCCTGACCGCCATGAAGACCCTCGGCGCCCATCCGCAGGACGTGGTGGCCGGGATCGGCCCCGCCATCGCCCCGGCCAGCTACCAGGTCGGCCCCGATGTCTACGAGGGCGTCGCCCGGTCCTTTGGCTCCGCGGCCCCCGCCTTCATCCACCCGGACACCGTCCCGGACCGCTGGCTCCTGGACCTATGGGCCGCCAACCGCCACGCCCTGCATCAGGCTGGCGTCCCCGACCACCAGATCCACACCACCCCGACCCCCACCGGCCCCTCCACGACCACCGGCCCCGCAGGCCCCGCAGATGCCGCAGGCCCCACCAGCTTCTTCAGCGACCGAGCCGCCCGCCCCTGTGGCCGCCTGGCTCTGGTCGCCCGCCTCCGCCGCCCCGGCGCGGATTCAATGAATGTGACTCTGTGATGAATCTATTGCGTAGAGAGTCACATCCATTGAATCGCGGCCAGGTCTTCCGGTACGAGGGGTTCACCGCCGACGGGGACAGCGGGGTACTGACCTGCCGCTATTCACTGGACGGCCGGGAGTTCACCGAGCGGGTCACGCTGGCGCCGGGCCCGCGCTGGTCCTCCGAGGCGGCCCGGGCCGCGGCCCGGCTGGTCTACCTGCTGGCCGGTGTCTCCTACTACAAGACCGCCGCGCCCCCCGTCATCGACTTCGGCGACACCGCGCTGACCGGAACCGAGCTGGCCTTCCTGCGCGAGTACTACGTCCAGGGCCTCGGCGAGTTCGCCTACAACAACAAGCTGGACCTAAGCTCTGTATCCCTCGGGGGGAGCGATCCCCCCCAGACCCCCCCTGCGCACGGGGGGGCTGCCCGCCCCCCCGTTCCCCCCTGGCCCCCCGTTCCGGAGGCCAGCGCCGCTGGGCAGGTCAGCACCGCGCCTCAGGCCAGCACCGCGCCTCAGGCCAGGGCGCCGGGCGGCGGCCTGCGTGCGCTGGTTCCGTTCGGCGGCGGGATCGACTCGATTGTCACGGTCGAGCAGGTGCGGCGGCGCGCGGATGTGGCCCTGTTCGTGGTGAACCGGCCGGCCGACCGCTTCGCCGCCATCGAGGCACCGGCCGCCGTGACCGGATTGCCGGTCGTACGGGCCGAACGCGAGATCGACCCCCAGCTCCTCCGCTCGGCCGAGCTCGGCTTCCTCAACGGGCACGTCCCGGTGACCGGCATCCTGTCCGCGCTCGCGGTCCTGGCCGCGGTGCTGGAGGAGCGGGACGCGGTGGTCATGTCCAACGAGTGGTCGGCCTCCATCCCGACGCTGGAGTACCAGGGCCGCCCGGTCAACCACCAGTTCTCCAAGAGCGAGGCGTTCGAGGCCGCCTTCCGCGACGTGCTGGCCGCGGGCGCGGGCCAGGAAGCAGGCGCGGGCCAGGGAGCAGGCGCGGGTGAGGCAGCGGGTGCCGCCCCGGGCGAGCTGCCGGAGTATTTCTCCTGGCTGCGGGACCGGACCGAGCTGTGGGTGGGCCAGGAGTTCGCGGCGCTCGAGCCGTACCACGGCTCGTTCCGCAGCTGCAACAAGGCGTTCTACAGCGACCCGGCCCGGCGGTTCGACCACTGGTGCGGACAGTGCGACAAGTGCTGCTTCATCGACCTGATCCTGGCGCCGTTCCTGCCGGCTGCCGCGCTCCGGCAAATCTTCGAGGTGACCGGGGAGCCGCTGGGCAATCCGGAGCTGACCCCGAAGTTCCGCGCCCTGCTGGGCGCGGGCGCCAAGCCGTTCGAGTGTGTCGGCGAGGTCAACGAGTGCCGGGCGGCGGTGCTGCTGGCCGCGCGGCGCGAGGACCGGGCCGCGGATAAGCTCCTGGCCGGGCTGGCCGCCGAGGTGGCCAGCTGGCCGGACGCGCCCACCAGCGCCGACGCGGCGGCCATGCTGCGCCCGGTGGGCCCGAACTTCATCCCGGCGGCCTACCGGTGACCCCCGATCCAGCACAGGTGCCAGCGCAGGTGCCCGCGCAGGTGCCGGCTCACGCGCCCACCGACGCGCCGCGGCCGAAGCTGTCCTGGGCTGACCTGGCCGGCGCCCGGGTCGGCCTGTGGGGCCTGGGCCGCGAAGGCCGCGCCAGCCTGCGCAAGCTCCGCACGATGAACGTCGAGCCGGTCCTCGTCGACGACCACCCCCCGGCCAGCACCACCACCGGCGCCACCACCGGCACCGCAACCGGCGCCACGGCAGGTACCGGAGCCCGCGCCGAGGCTGACGCGGAAACCGTGCTGGCGACGGACGACGGTGGCCTGGCCGCTCTGAAGCGGTGCGACGTGGTGATCAAGACGCCGGGCCTGAGCCGGTACCGGCCCGATGTGGCCGGGCTGGCCGCGGCCGGTGTCCCGGTGGTGGGCGGCCTGGGCCTGTGGCTGGCCGGAGCGGACCTGCGCCGCGTCCTGTGCGTGACCGGCACCAAGGGCAAGAGCACCACCTCGGCCCTGACCGGCCACCTGCTGACCGGCCTGGGCTACCGCGCCATGGTCGGCGGGAACATCGGCGCCGTGCCCTACGACCCGGAAAACGAAGGCGACTTCGACTACTGGGTCATCGAGGTGTCCAGCTACCAGGCCACGGATCTGCCGGTCTCGCCGCCCGTGGTCGCGGTCACCTCGCTGCACCCCGACCACCTCGACTGGCATGGCGGTGTCGAGCAGTACTACCGGGACAAGCTATCCGCCTGCCGCCAGCCCGGCGCCGAGCTCACCGTGGCCAACGGCGACAGCCTCCTGCTCCGGGAGCGCGCCGGGCAGCTCGGCCCGCGGGTCGAATGGGTCGGTGAGGCTGACGTCCCAGACACTGGCGACCCCGGCGCCGGCTGGATGGACCCGCTCGGCCTGCCCGGCCGGCACAACCGCCGCAACGCCCTCATCGCCCGCCGCTGCCTGCTCGCCATGGGCGTGCCCGGCGCCCGCGACGACGCCGCGCTGGCCGCAGCGGCCCAGGGCTACCAGCCACTGCCCAGCCGCCTGACCACGGTCGCCGCGACGGGCGGCGTCACCTTTGTGGACGACAGCCTGTCCACCAACGTGCTGCCCACGCTGGCCGCGCTGGACTCCTTCCCGGGCCGCCGGATCGCGCTGATCGTCGGCGGTCACGACCGCGGCATCGACTATGCCCCGCTGGCCGCAGTCATCGCCGCCCGCCAGGCGCCCACGACCGTGCTCACCCTGCCCGACAGCGGCCCCCGCATCCGCGCCGCCCTGCAGGCAGCGGGCTTCGCCGCGGTGACCGACTGCCCCGACCTGGAATCGGCCGTGACGGCCGGCTATGAGCAAGCCCGGCCGGACGGGATCGTGCTGCTGTCGCCGGCCGCGCCGAGCTTCGGCCGGTTCCGTGACTACCGGGACCGCGGCGAGGCCTTCGCCCGGGCCGCGCACGCACTGACCTGACCGGCACGCGCCAGCCCGTTCGGCTCTCATGAGGTCCTGAGCCCGGCTACCGCGGTGCACAGTGCTCAGTCAGGCACCGCTCAGTCAGGCACCGCTCAGTCGGCCACAGTGATGCCCAGGTGAGCGGCGAGCAGCGGGGCCAGCCCGACCAGCTGGATGCTGTCGATGGTGGCGCCCCGCAGCGACTCATACCCGGCGGTGATGCCGAGCGTGGCACCGCGCAGGTCCACGCGGGTGCAGGTGACCTTGGAGAAGACCGCCCGCTCCAGCGTGCTGCCGTCAAAACCGACCCGCTTCAGCGTGGCGCTGCCGAAATCCGGGTCGCGCAGCAGGCAGTTCTCGAACTTCACGTCGGTCAGCGTGGCGTTGCGGAAGTTTACCGAGTCCAGCTTGCAGTCCCGGAACGTGACCCGCCGCATCGCAGCCGAGTAGACCTGGGCCCCGGCCAGCGCGCAGCCGGCCAGGGTGACGTCCTGCCAGCCGGTTTCGGACAGGTCACACGCCACGAACCGGGTGTCGCGCAGCTCGGTGTCGGTGAACCGGGACTTGCGCAGCCGGCCGCCGTCGAAGGAGACGTTGCTGAACGCGCACTCCAGGAACAGGCAGTTTCCGGCCGCGGCCTCCTCCCAGGTGGCGTCGGCGAACGCTACGCCGTCGTAGGACTCACCGGAGGTCAGGTCACCCTCGTGCGGGGTGAGCTCACCCCGGTCGCCGCCCATGCGGTTGACTGTACCCCGGGAGAAAGGACATCCATGGCGGACAGCGACGACTTCAACACCAAGATCATCAACGAGTTCCGGGCCAACGGGGGGAAGGTAGGCGGCCCGTTCGAGGGGTCGACCCTGCTGCTGCTCCATCACACGGGGGCCAAGACTGGGGCCGAACGGGTTAATCCTCTTGCTTACCAGCAGGTCGGTGACAGCTACGCCGTCTTTGCGTCGTACGCGGGGCGGCCGGAGGACCCGCAGTGGTTCCGCAATCTGCTGGCCCATCCGGACGCCACCGTCGAGCTGGGCACCGGCACGGTCAAGGTCCGCGCGCGAGTGGCCGAACGCAGCGAGCGGGACCCCATCTACGCCAAGCAAGTGGAGCTCATGCCGGGCTTCGGGGAATACGAGAAGACCGCCGCGCCGCGGGTGATCCCCGTCGTGCTGCTCGACCCGGTGTCGTAACCTGGCCTGGCCGTACCCGAAACGCGACAGAAGGGCCGCGCTGTGCCGATTTACGCGCTTGGTGAGTGGGAGCCGGATATCCACGAGAGCGCCTATGTCCATCCCGACGCGGTGGTCATTGGCCGGGTGAAGATCGGCCCGGAGGCCTCGGTGTGGCCGTGCGCGGTGCTGCGCGGCGACCACGGCCGGATCGAAGTCGGCGCGCGGACCTCGGTTCAGGACGGGACCGTGGTGCACTGCACGCACGAATGGCCGACCCTGATCGGCGCCGACTGCGTGGTCGGGCACAATGCCCACCTGGAGGGCTGCGTGGTGGGGGACAAGTGCCTGATCGGCTCGGGGTCGATCACGCTGAACCGGGTCACGGTCGGCGCCGGCTCGATCGTCGCGGCCGGCGCCCTGGTGCCCGAGGGCTTCGAGGTGCCGCCGACGGCCCTGGTGGCCGGGATCCCGGCCAAGATCAAGCGCACCGGGGTCCCGGCCGACTACACCGACGAACCCGTGAAGAGCTACATCGAGACCGGCCGGATTCACCGGGCCGGGCTCAGGCGCCTCGACCAGTAGCCGCCATGATCGACGGCATGACGGTCGTGGACGCCCACATGCACGTGCCGCGGCTGAGTACGGTCACGGCTGCCTGGATGCAGTGGGCCACCGAGTTCGGCCGCGATTCCGGCTGGCAGGAGGCGTTCGGCCCGGACGGCGACCCGGTTCCGGCCCGGCTGGACGCGATGCTGGCGGCCGAGGGAGTCGACACCGCGCTGCTGTTCGCCGAGTACAGCCCGCGCACCACCGGGATCCAGCCCTTCGAGGACCTGCTGCCGCTGGCCGCGCACAACCCGGACCGGTTCCGCCTGGTGGCCAACGTGAACCCGGAGGTGCACGAGGACCCGGCCGCCGAGGCCACGCGCCAGCTGCGCCTGGGCGCGGTGGCGGTCAAGGTGCACCCGGTGCACGGCGCCTTCCGCCTGGACAGCCCCGGCCTGTACCGGGTCTACGACCTGTGCGCGGGACGCGGCGTACCGGTGATCGTGCACACCGGTGGCAGCATCTTTCCGGGTTCGGATCCCGACGCCGGGGACCCCAAGATGATGAGCCAGGTCATTGAGGACTTCCCGGGCCTGAGCGTGGTGCTGGCCCACGGCGGTCGCGGGCCCTGGTACGCCGATGCCGCCCGCATGGCGCTGGACGCGGGTCAGGTCTGGCTCGACCTGGCCGGGCTGCCGCCGAAGAAGCTGCCCGGCTACTACGCCGGGTTCGACCTGCCCGCGCTGGCCCGGAGGTGGATTTTCGGCACCGACTGGCCCGGCATGCCGGGCGTGGCCAGGAACGCGCGGGCGGTGGCCGGGCTCGGGCTGCCGGACGACATCCTGGCCGGGGTGCTCGGCGGGAACGCGACCCGCGTCTACCTGGCCGGCAATCCCAGCTGAGCCGCCTGGTCCAGGTCCTGCGCCGTCACCTCGTCCGCGGCGGTCCCGTCGGTGGCCGGGGACTGCAGCAGCCGCTGCAGCAGCACCACCTCGTGACTGTCCAGGCCATCGGTGACGGGCAGGCGGCGGACTCGCTCGGCCGCCTGGGCCAGTGATCGCTGCGCTGCCCGCAGCTGCTCCCGCAGCCTGACGTTCTCCTCGGCTAGGGCGGCGTCCGCCCCGCCCGGCTCCGCAGCCGCCAGCCTGCGGACGACCTGGACCAGCAGCCGCCGGGCCAGTTCGTCGTAGTCGAAACCCGCGACCGCCGCCGCGGCCTCGAACGCCTCGAAGCCGCTCGCCCCGCCTGCCTCGGCTGGTGCCTGCCGGCCGGCGGCCGGGCCCAGGCAGATCCGGTAGGTGCGCTTGCCGCGCACCTCGCGCTCGATCAGCTCGGAACGCTCCATCCCGGACAGCAGCTGCGCGAAAGCCACGCTGGAACCTGGATAGCCGACCGCAGCAGCCAGCTTCGTGCTGGCCATCCCGCTGGGGTCAAAGAGCTCCCCGACCTCTGTCAGGTGCGCGATGACGTGCTCGCGCGTCCCAACGGCGCGCTTCCGCGACGCCTTCTTCCCGACCCCCACGTCAGCACCCTTTCCCATGGCAATCACGCCTGCCGACTGGGCCATGATAGTACGGCGCGGCGCTTTGCAGCATGAATAGCGTTTTGCCGGGTACCCGACGCTGGTAACAGTTGGATGCCAATCACGTTCGGCATGGGGTGCTATGAGATTCCAGTGGTCGGCGCGGCAGGTTACGCGGCTCAGGTCGCTCACGTACGATCGGATGACGGTTGCCGCACCCCAGTGTGCCGCCGGCGGCCAGAAACTAGCCGCCAGCAGTGCACGTTGTCCTGAGTAACTGCAGGTTATCCCACCTAGTAAGACCCACTTAGTAGGACAGAGCGCCGTGAGACTGGATGTGGACTACGCG
>JBAPYC010000058.1:0-1856 GCA_049284535.1 Streptosporangiaceae bacterium | reverse complement strand
GGCCGGGTCGGCGCGCTGGTCAGCTGGGCCAGCAGCTCCACCGCGGCCGGGCGGGCCACCGGCTCCTTGTCCAGCGCGGCCGCCACCATCGGGCGCAGCAGCGGCGGGATCGCGCCGATGTCCGGCTGCTCGTGCAGGATCCGGTACATGATCGCGTGCGAGGTGCCACTGCCGAACGGCGACTCGCCGGTGGCCGCGTAGCCGACGGTGACCGCCCAGGCGAAGATGTCGGCCGCCGTCCCGGCCCGGCCGCGGATCTGCTCGGGGGCCATGAACCCGGCCGAGCCGACCGTCATGCCCGTCTTGGTCAGCGCGGTGGCGTCCATCACCTGGGCGATGCCGAAATCGATGACCTTCGGGCCGTCCGCGGCAAGCAGCACGTTCGACGGCTTGAGGTCGCGATGGGCCACGCCGGCCGCGTGGATCGCGGTCAGCGCCTCGGCCAGCCCGGTGGCCAGCCCGTAGAGCATCTCCGGATCGAGCGGGCCGTGCAGGTGCGTGTATTCGGTCAGTGAGGGGCCGTCAACGTACTCGGTGACCAGGAACGGCTTGCGGCCGCCGGTGTCGGCGTCGACCACCCGCACCGTGCATACGCCCTGGATCCGCTGCAGCGTCTCCACCTCGCGGCCGAAGCGGGCCCGCAGCTCGGCATCGCCGATCAGCTCCGGCCGCAGCACCTTGACCGCGACCAGCTCGCCGTCGTCGGTCTCGGCCAGGTACACCACGCCCATGCCGCCCTCGCCCAGCCGGGCGGTCAGCCGGTAACGACCGATCCGCGCAGGATCATCTTCGGCCAAAGCCGCGCGAGCCACCGAGTCTCCCCTTCCACCGCTCCTTCCGCCAAGGGTCAATATTTGCGTGTACGCGGGGCGCGCGCCGCCGGTTAGAGGATTGCTCCGGCTATGCGTGTTACTGGCGTTTCGCCAGCTTATGCCCCTGTTGTACTCCTGTTGTGCTCCTTGTTGCTCCGGGAATGGTGAGGATGGCCAGGGCGATGGCGAGCAAGTATCCGGCCGCGGCGACGGCGAGGGGCAGGTGCAGGCTCGGGATCGCGCCGCTGCCCAGCAGCGAGCCGAGGACGGCCACCCCCAGGGCGCCCCCGGCCTGGCGGGCGGCGTTGAGGGTACCGCTGGCCACCCCGGCGTGTTCGGGCCCGGCTGCGCCCACTGCTACCGCGGTCATGGCCGGCATGGCCAGGCTGACCAGCCCGAGCAGCACAGATCCGGTGACCAGAAGCGCCAGGGGCTCGCTTGTCCCGGCGGTGGCGAGCAGGGCGGCCCCGGCGGCGCCCAGGGCGAGCCCGGCGATCATCGGCGGACGGGGGCCGAAGCGCGCCGTCAGCCGGCCGCTGGCCAGCGAGCCCAGGCCCACCATGAGGCTCATCGGCAACAGCAGCAGGCCGGTGGTCAGGACCGGCTCGTGCCGGGCCTGCTGCAGGTACAGCGACAGGCACAGCAGCGACCCGTACAGCACCAGGTTGAAGATCAGCCCGATGGCGGTCGCCCCCGACAGGCTCCGCGAGCGGAACAGGCTCAGCGGCAGCATCGGGCTGGAGCTCCTGTGCTCGGCGCGGACGAACAGGGCACCGCTGACGATGCCCGCCGCCAGCAGCGCGGTAGGGAGCGGGCTGGCCCAGCCAACCTGACCCGCGGTGATGAACGCGGCGGTCAGCCCGGACAGGGCCAGCACGCCGAGGATCAGGCCGGGCCGGTCGGTGCGTGTGCCCGGGTCCGGGGCGGATTCGGTGACGTAGCGGCGGAGCAGCACGATCGTGGCCAGGCAGACCGGGACGTTGACGAGGAAGATCGAGCGCCAGCCCGCGGCCGCGACCAGCGCGCCGCCCAGCACCGGGCCGA
>JBAPYC010000057.1:0-10018 GCA_049284535.1 Streptosporangiaceae bacterium | reverse complement strand
CCCCCAGGAGGCGAGCCGGTCCCGCCGGCGGCCGTTCCGGTTCCGCCGGGTGCGCCGGTTCCGCTGGGCGCTCCGGTACGGCTGGAGGACGAGCCGGCGCCCGTTCCGGTCCGGCCGAACTGGCCTGTCTTGCCGCCGGGGAAACCGCCCCGGCCCGTGCCACCGCCGGGAGCGCCGCCGAACCCGCCTGCCGTCGCCGGCCCGGCTGACGGGATCGAGCCGGTGTGCGTGCTGTTCACGGTGTCCAGCGCGTACGCGGCCGGCCCGGCCAGGCCGGCGATGATGGCCAGCACCAGCGGCGCGGTCACCAGTGCCAGCCGCCGGCGCCGCGCGCCGCCCTGCGAGCTGAGGGAGCCCGCCAGCCAGCGACGGGCCAGCCAGGGACGGGCCAGCACCAGGATCGCGGCCAGCACGCCGGCCACCAGGATCACCCAGCGCAGCCAGGGCAGCCAGTCAGGCGTCCGGTTGAGCAGCACGTACGCCCAGGCGGCACTGGCCACGATGCCGAGGGCGGCCACGATCCGGCCGAGCAGGCCGAGGCGCTCCTGCCACAGCGCGGTCGCGCCGATCCCGACCAGCGCGGCGATGCCGGGCGCGAGCGCCACCATGTAGTAGGGGTGGATGATGCCGCTCATGTAGCTGAACACCAGCCCGGTGACCAGCACCCAGCCGCCCCACAGCAGGGCCGCGGCCCTGGTCCGGTCGGTGCGCACCGCCCGGCGGGTTACCCACAGCATGGCGACCAGCGAGATCAGCGCCGCAGGCAGCAGCCAGCTGATCTGCCCGCCGAACTCGCGGCCGAACAGCCGCAGGATTCCGGTGGAGCCGCCGAACGCACTGCCTCCGCCGCCGCCACCACCGCCGCCGACCGAACCGGTCTCGTCGCCGTCCAGGCGGCCCAGGCCGTTATAGCCGATGGCCAGCTGGAGGATGTTGTTGGTGGTGGAACCGCCGAAGTACGGCCGGTCCGCCGCGGGCGTGAGCTGCGCGGCCAGGACCCACCAGCCCGCGCCGACGATGATGCCGGCGCCCAGCAGCACGGTCTGCCAGATCCGCTTGCCCAGCCGGGGTGGCCCGGCCCACAGGTAGGCAGCCGCGAACCCGGGCACGACCAGGAAGGCCTGCAGCATCTTGGCCAGGAAGGCGAACCCGAGCAGCAGACCGGTGAACACCAGCCACCTGGTCCGCCCGTTCTCGATGGCGCGGACCAGCGTGTACGCGGCCGCGGTCATCAGCAGCACGAGCAGCGCGTCGGGGTTGTTGAACCGGAACATCAGCGCGGCTACCGGGGTGAGCGCCAGCACCAGCCCGGCGATCAGCCCGGCCGCCGGGCCGAACCACCGCTTGACCGCGGCGTAGAGCAGCCCGACCGAGGCCACGCCCTCGAGCGCCTGCGGCGCCAGCATGGACCACTGATTGAAGCCGAAGATCCGCCCCGATATCTCCATGACCCACAGCGAGCCCGGGGTCTTGTCCACGGTGATGAAGTTGGACGAGTCGAACGAGCCGAAGAAGAATGCCTTCCAGCTCTTGGTGCCGGCGTCGACCGCGGCCGCGTAGAAGTCGTTGGCCCAGCCATTCCTGGTCAGGTTCCACAGGTACAGGACGGCGGTCAGCGCCAGCAGCCCGAACATGGCCGGGCGGGCCCAGCGGGGATCGGTGTCCGGGCCGCCCAGCAGCCGCCTGAACCGGCGCCCGGCCGGACGCGGGCGGCTGCCGGCCGCGTGCCGCGGGACAGTGGTGGTGGCGCTCACCTGGTCGTCTCTCCTTGCGTGGCCATCTCATGCCGGGGGGTAGCGCCGGTCACCGGACCGCCGGCCGCGGGACTCCAGTTCACGGTCGTGCGCTTTGGGGTGCCGAAGACCCAGTTCCGGTACAGCAGGAACCTGATGACCGTGGCCACCAGGTTGGCGGCAATGAGCACGCCGACCTCGGTCCACCGGGCCGGATGGGCCGAGCCCGAGTGCAGCGCTGCCAGTGCGCCGGAGGTCAGGGCCAGCCCGATGCCGAAGGCGATCAGGCCCTTGAACTGATGCCGGGCCGCGCTCGCGCGGCCGCTGATGCCGAACGTCAGCCGGCGGTTGGCGGCGGTGTTGGCCACAGCGGTCACCAGCAGGCTGATCACGTTGGCGGCTTGCGCGGACATGACCCCTCGGAGCAGCAAGAACAGCACCAGGTACGCGATGGTGCTGGCCACGCCGATGACCGTGAACCTGATGACCTGCAACGGCAGCGGCCGGGAAGCGTGCCTGGATCCGGAACCCGGCACGGAGAGCACCGGCCCGCGCAGCTGGGGGACCTGCAGGGAGCCGCGGGCGAAACCGGCGCCGAGCCGCGCCATGCCACGCAGGTCGGCCAGGGCGGTGGAGACGATGTCGACCCGCGAGTCGACGTCGTCGACCCAGTCCACCGGGATCTCGTGGATGCGCAACCCGGCCCGTTCGGCCAGGACGAGCAGTTCGGTGTCGAAGAACCAGCCGGTGTCCTGAGTGAGCGGCAGCAGCACGCGGGCCTGCTCGCGCCGGATGGCCTTGAAACCGCACTGGGCGTCGGAAAAGCGGGCGCCCATGAGGCCGCGCAGCAGCAGGTTATAGCTGCGCGAGATGACCTCCCGCTTGGGCCCGCGGATCACCCGTGCGCCCCGGGCCAGCCGGGTGCCGATGGCCATGTCGCTGTGGCCGGACACCAGCGGCGCGACCAGCGGCAGCAGGGCGTTCAGGTCTGTCGACAAATCGACATCCATATAGGCCAGCACGTCGGCCTCGCTGTGCGACCAGATGGCCCGCAACGCCCGGCCGCGGCCGGGCAGTTCCATGTGCACGGCCCGGACCTCGGATAGCTCGCGCGCCAGCTGACTGGCAATCGCCCAGGTGGCATCGGTGCTGCCGTTGTCCGCGATGGTAACCCGGGCGGTAAAGGGGAAACTGTCACGCAAAAAGGCGACCAGACGCCGCACGCTGGGCGCCAGATCGCGCTCCTCGTTGCGAACCGGCACCACAATGTCCACCTGCAGAACTCTCATGCCAGCAGGATCGGCAACCAGACTAGACCGCGGCTGAAGCGAGCTTATGCGCGCGCTATGAGCAGAGCCCGTCCTTCTCAATCAGCTATGAAGCCACCATAGTCGCACTAGTATTCCAGTTCGAATATGCTTACCTGGTCGCATCTTAGATTGTGGCGGCGTAGCGCGATGGCCAGGGACAGCCCGGCGATTCCGCCGCCAACGATGAGGATGCGCCCGGCTTCTGCCAGATCAGCCTCCTCCCGGCTGTCCCGCTAGCGGCCCGGGGCGGCGTGGCTGGCTGGGCACAAAGCGCCTGACCTTGCCGGTCCTGGGGTCCCGGGTGATCGCCTCAGCCCGGTTGATCGTGACCCGCGGCTGGGTCACGCCCGCCTGGCGCAGGCTCTGCTTGACCGCCGCCTCCAAGGCGGCATCGTTGAGGCCGGCGTCGGCGACCACCGTGATGTCGGCGCCGCGCGCCGTCTGGCGGACCTGGTACTGGCGCACCTGCCCGGCTCGCAGCAGCGCCGTGCTCAGCGCGAACGGGTGCACGATGGTCGCGCCGTAGCGGAAGACGTCGTCGCTGCGTCCTTCGACGCTGGCGCGCAGGAAGCCGTCCGCGCTGGCCCCAGCCGGGGTGAAGCGGTCGGTGAGCTCGTAGCGGATCAGCGGCTGGGTGAGGTTGTGCAGGTTGGTGACCAGCACGCGGGCGGACGCGGTGCCGTCAGGCACCGGGCGGCCGGCGTCGTCGACGCATTCGGCGATGCAGGTGTCGCTGGCGAAGGTCAGCACCAGGCCGCCGGGATCGCTGTGGCCGACCAGGCCCTCGGTCGATACGAACGTGTTGATCACCGGGACGGCGAACGCGGCGCTGATGGCCTCGCCATCTTCCGGGGTGAGCATCTCGGAGATCGAGGTGACGGCTCGCAGACGCAGCCGCAGCCGGCCCGCGCTCTGCTCCCTGGCGAGCTCGGCCAGCTTGGACGCGTGCCCGATCAGCGCGGGCGGCTGGGCCACGTTGAGGCGCTCCACGATCCTGGCGGTCGGCCAGGTCGCCGGGGCGGAAATCAGCCGCAGCGGCGGGCCGGTAGCCGTAGCAGCTGCCATGCCGCTGGAGTGCACCGGCGATGCCGCGGCCACGATCCCGATCACCAGGCCGTCGGCCAATTGCCCGCCGCCGGCCAGGAACGCGGCCATCGCCCTGCGCGTGAGCGAGGCGGCGAACTCGGCGTACTCCCCGGCGGTCTGGACGAAGACGCCGCGCAGGCCGGAGCTGCCGCCCGACACCAGGCACACATAGTCCCCGAGCAGCAGGGCGGGCTCGGCAACTGATGCGGCGAGGTGCGCCTCAACCAGGTCTCGCGTCAGCCGCCGGTCGGTGACGACGTCGTCGAAGCTGTCCATCATCTGCGCCTTGGTCATGATGGGCAGCCGGGGCAGGTCAGCCAGGTCAAACCGGGCGGGGTCGATCCCGGCGAGCCGGGCCGCGTGGAACGGCGAGCGGTCGATGGCCCGGGCCAGCAGCACTCGCAGCCGCGCGCGCTGCCACCCGGCCAGCTGCGGTGCGTTCCAGCCGAGGCGCTCGATGTGGCCGGGCATCCGCCTGCCGATGGCCGTGGCCATCCGGGCGCGGAGCAGGTCAAGGTCCGCGCTGGTCGTCATGGTCATGGTTGCCTCACTCCCGCGGTCTCGCCGGATACGGGCGATCCGGCGTGCAGCGCGGCCAGCTCGCCGAGCACCGATGGCAACTGCGCCAGGCTGACAGCGCCG
This sequence comes from Streptosporangiaceae bacterium, assembly GCA_049284535.1. GTDB lineage: Bacteria > Actinomycetota > Actinomycetes > Streptosporangiales > Streptosporangiaceae > Palsa-504. The sequence goes on along the minus strand of JBAPYC010000057.1, from coordinate 5,247 downwards.
GGATCGGCAAGCTGTTCCAGGGCCAGCCCCGTTTCGATGGCCAGCAGCAGCTCAGCCAGCTGCCGCGCCGGGACCGCCAATGCCTGGCCATTCCGCCCGGCGATCGACGCCAGGACCCCGGCGATCCCGTCGACAGTCCTGGCGTGAGCCGCCGCGTACCGGCGGCTGAGTTGCGGATCCCTGGCCGCGTGTACCCGGAACTCGGTCACCAGCAACCGCCAGCCCGGAGCGGCGCGCTCGGCCTGCCATGCCAGCGCGAGCAACGCGGCCAGATCCCCCGGCCGCGCCAGCTGCCCGGCCGCCGCGTTCTGGGCCGCGCGCTCGGCGATCCTTTCGGTCAGCAGGGCCAGGAACATGTCGGCCTTGCTGGCGAACCGCGAGTAGACCACGCCCTTGGAGAATCCCGCCTCATCAGCGATCTGCTCCAGCGTCGCGGCGTGGTACCCGCGGGCCAGGAACACCCGCAGCGCGGCCGCCAGCAGCAGCGCGCGATTGCGGTCGTTCTGCTCAGCACGGGACAGGCGCGGGCTCATACCGCTAATATTTAAATACTAACGGTATCAATGTCAAGCTCGAGCGCCCGCTCAGGCAAGAGATCCCTGTCCCCCGCGGGTCCGCCACCCGCCCCGCGACGCCCGGCCAGCCAGCGCACCTCACGTCAGCCCGGCGATCCGCACCAGCGCTGCAACGCCCCTCAGCGCCCAAGCCGCCCGGCCCTGACACCACGCCCGGCTGCCACACCTTCAGCCCGCCCGAACTGACCGATCTGTGCTCGATGCGGGCACCCAAAGATCGCAGTGCACGCCCGACGCCGAATCGGCGTTCCGCGCGCTCTGCCTGTCCGCGACATCCCGGCGTGGTCACCCTCCGTGGCGATAGCCCGCCAGGCCCGAAGCACGGCAACGGTTCGTACCAAGTTCATGCTCACGATCCTGTCGCTGGCGGGTGGGACAGCGCCGCCGCGGCCATGTGCACCAAGGTAGCGGTGGATGCTCATGGCGAGCATCGCGTAACAGCGGGGTCGTCTTGCCGGGTTGCCGGCGGCCACCGGATGGTTCGAGGTGCCGGTAGACGGTTTTGCGGGACACGCCGAAGGTTTCGGCGATCTCGGCGACGGCGTATTTACGCCTGCCGTCGTCGCCTTTCTCCTCGTACATGCCGCGGGCCACCTCGGCCTGCCGGGCCGTCAGCTTGGGTTTGCGGCCGCCGACCCGGCCGCGGGCCCGGGCGGATTCCAGACCTCGCGGGTGCCTTCGGAGATGAGGTCGGCGAGCATCTCGTCCATCGCGGCCAGGACGTGGAAGGTGAACCGCCCGGCCGGGGTGGTGGTGTCGATGCCCTGCTTGAGCACGACCAGGTCGACCCCGCGGCCGGCCAGGAGCGCGGCTGTTTCGGTGAGGTGGCGCACCGAGCGGGCCATCCGGGACAGCCGGGTGACCGCGAGCTCATCGCCGCGGCGGAGATGATCGAGGCAGTTGTCCCACTCCGGTCGCCGGGCGAGCTTGCCGGAGGCGGTGTCGGCCCAGATGCGCTCGCAGCCGGCGGCGCGCAGCGCGTCGAGCTGGGAGTCGTCCCGCTGCGAGCGGGTGGAGATGCGGGCGTACCCATACCGGGCCATATAGGGAAGTGTCCCGCAAACGATGCTCGCGCGCTTCCAGTGACACGCTGTTTCCGCCCGCAGTTGTGACCCGCTTCGGGATGGAGCTGAGCTGGGCGAACGTGATGCCGCTCCGGTTACGCGGGAGTGGGACTTAAATGTTCGTTACCTACCCATGAACAGAAGCGGAGGTTCTCGTGCCGGTGCCGGTCGATCCGGTCAGCCTGACTGCCTATGCTGCGTTCCCGCCCGAGCTGGACCGGGACTGGCTGGGGCGGATCTGTCACTTGAGCGAGCCGGACCTGGCACTGGTGCGGCGCCGGGCCGACCCGGTCACCCGGCTGGGCTACGCCACGCAACTGGTCACCGTTCGTACGATCGGCACGTTCTTGCCGGATCCCGCCGCGGTCCCCGAGCCGGTTGCGGCCGCGATCGCCGGGCAGCTGGGCATCGGCGATCCGGGCGTGCTGGCGGCCTACCGGGACATGCCGGTGCGGTGGCGGCACACCGCCGAGATCCGGGACCGCTACGGTTACCGGGACTTCACCACCCAACCCGGCCGGTTCGCCTTCACCGTCTGGTTGTACCGGCAGGCCTGGGCCGGCGAGGTGGCCCCGTCGGCGCTGTTTCGCGCCGCCCACCGCCAGCTGCTGGCCCGGCAGATGCTGCTACCGGGGCAGACCGTGCTGACCCGCCTGGTCGCCTCGGTGCGTGAACGCGCCACCCACCGGGTCTACATGCGGCTGGCGCAAGCGGCCGGCCCGGACCTGCGGGCCCGGCTGGAAAAACTCCTGCTGGTGCCCGAAGGGCAGCGCCGCTCAGAGCTGGATCTGCTGCGCCGCCCGCCGTTCACCCCCACCATCACCGGACTGGTACGCGCCCTGAATCGGCTGGAGCGCGTCCGCGGCCTCGGGGCCGGGGACCTGGACCTGTCCGGGATACCGCCCGCGTGGATCGTGGCCCTGGCCCGGTATGCCGACCAGGCCTGGGTCACCCAGCTGGCCGACCTGGGTCCCGAGCGCCGGATCGCGACCCTGACCGCCTACACCCACGTGCTCGCCAGCAGCGCCCGCGACGATGTGATCGACATCTTCGACGTCGTCTTCGGCGACATGCAGCGCGCCGCCACCCACCGGGGCCAGAAGCGCCGCGCCGGCGAGCTCCGCGACTACGATGCCGCTGTCGCCGCGGTGCACGCCCGCATGCGCTGCCTGCTGGATGCGCTCGATGACGACCCCGCCCTGGCCGGCGTGCTAGAGCAGTTCCGCACCGGCCGCGCCGGGATCGAGCAGAACATGGACACGGTGCAGGCGCTGATGCGCCCGCCCGCAGACCCGTTCCACGAGCGGCTGGTGGCGGCCTACCCGCAGATCTCCCGGTTCCTGCCCCGGCTGATCGAGGCACTCGAGCTGGAGGCCATCGACTCAGCCCGGCCGGTGCTGGAGGCCTACCACGCCCTTGGCGACTGGCTCGCCTGCAAACCCCGCACCACCAGTCGGCCGGACACCGAGGTTCCCCTGGAGGTAGTCACGCCGTCGTGGCAGCCCCACGTGCACGACCGGGACGCCGGCACCATCGACCGGGCCGGCTACGCCTGTTGCGTGCTCGACCAGCTCCGCGCCCGCTTGCGCCGCCGCGACATCTACGCCCCGCACAGCACCCGGTGGGGCGATCCCCGCGCCGAACTGCTCACCCGGCAAACCTGGACCGAGCAGCGCGACACCTTCTGTGAGGACCTGGCGCTCGAGCCCGAGCCGGCCGCCGTTGTCAGCCAGCTCTCGGCGGCCTTGGACACGGCGTGGCGGCGCACCGTCGCCGGGTACGCGGCCAATCCGGACCTGCGCGTGGAACACCGCCACGACCGTGACGAGATCGTGCTCACGCCGCTGGATGCCGACCCCGAGCCCGCCTCGCTGGTCACCTTGCGCGCCCACGTCGAAGCGCTGCTGCCGGAGGTGGAGATCGCCGACCTGCCCCTGGAAGTGCACGGCTGGACCGGGTTCCTCGACGAATACACCCACATGAGCGGCACCGGGATCCGTGAGGAGGGACTCACCGAGACGCTCTCAGCGCTACTGGTGTCCGAGTCGTGCAATGTCGGCCTGACTCCGGTAGCCGACGAGACCCGCCCGCCGCTTTCCCGGGCGCGGTTGAACTGGGTGGCGCACAACTACCTGCGCTCAGCCACCCACGCCGCCGCGAATACCCGGCTGGTCGACTACCACACGCCCATGCCGCTGGCGCAGGGCTGGGGCGGCGGGGAGATGGCCTCCGCCGACGGGATGCGGTTCGTCATCCCCGTCTCGACCATTTATGCCGCCTACAACCCGCGCTACTTCGGCCGTCAGCGCGGCTCGACGCTGTATTCGTGGATGGCCGACACCCACACCGTGTTCGCTCAGCGGCTGATCCCGGGTACCCAGCGCGACAGCCTGCATGTCCTCGACGGGCTCATCGCGAACCAGACCGGCATTCAGCCCGAGATGGTCTCCACCGACACCGCCGGCGCCTCCGAGATCGTCTTCGCCCTCGCGTGGGCACTGGGCTACCGGTGGGCACCCCGGCTGGCCGATCTGCCTGACCAGCGGCTGTGGCGCATCGACCGCCACGCCCACTACGACGCGCTCAACGGGCTGGCCCGGAACCGCATCAACACCCGCCTGATCGCCGAGAACTGGGACGAGATCTGCCGGCTCACTGCCTCCCTGCGCGCCGGTACCGTCGTCCCCTCGGCGATCCTGCGCACCCTGCAACGCGGCCCCAGCCCCTCCACTCTCGCCCGCGCCCTGGCCGAACTCGGCCGGGTGATCAAGACGCTGCACGTGCTCGAATACGTCCACGACGCCGCCTATCGCCGCACTATCCACCGCCTGCTCAGCCAGGGCGAACGCCGCAACGCGCTGGCCCGCGACGTCTTCCACGGGCAACGCGGCCAGCTCCGCAAGCACTACCAGGTCGGGCAGGAAAACCAGCTCGACAGCCTCGGCATCATGATCAACATCATCGTCCTCTGGCAGACCGTCTACACCCAGGCCGCCCTCGACCACCTCGCCGCGAACGGCTACCCACTCGACCCCGCCGACATTGCCAGGCTCTCCCCGCTCGGGCACCCCACGATCAATCTGGACGGCCGGTACCGGACCACCAGCCGACCACCCACCACCGAGCTCCGGCCTCTGCGCGCGGACTGACTCAGGATCCTGCACCAACCCTCGTCACAGGCCGACTCGGGATCGACCCGGCCGCGGCCGACGTTTCTGCCGTGCTCGACCTGACCCGCGATGTCGCCCATGGGGTGGCCAGGCCCGCCGCGCCGCTGACCGCCTACCTGGTCGGGGTGGCGGTGGGCCGTGGCGTTCCGCTGGCCGACGCGGTCGGGCGGATCACGGCCCTGGCCAGCGACTGGGCCCAGCCAGCCGATCCCGGGCGGTTACCGGACTCTTACGGATCCCCTTATCGTCGGCCAGCCCGCTCCGCTCTCCCATAGGAAGGGAGCCGCGGGGCGGGCACATGACGAGCGAAGGGTGGTCGATGGTCACGGGATCTGAGCACAGCCCCCGCCCGACCCGGCGCGGCGTGCTGCTGGGAGCGGGGCTGGCCGGCCTGGGCGGAGCCCTGGCGGGCTGCAGCACCGCGGCGGTGCCGTACGG
>JBAPYC010000056.1:0-3198 GCA_049284535.1 Streptosporangiaceae bacterium | reverse complement strand
ACATGAACCCGAGCAGCTGGTCATCGGACAGCTGGGCCAGCCCCGTACCGTCCGGCCCGGCGACCGCCTCCAGCACGGTCTCCAGCAGCGGCCCCGGCGCCATCGTGTCGGTCCGCCCGTTCTGGGTGAACCCTTCCAGGGTCATCTCCTCCGCCGGCAGCGTCACGAACAGGCCCGGCTGCAGGCCCTCGCCCGCATCGCCGTCCCCGCCGGCTGGCTCGCCGGGCACCCAGGAACCGTCGGGCTCCTCGGGCTCGGGACACGGCGCAGCAGACATAGGCCACCTACAAGGCGCTGGAATCAGGGGGAGAGACGGGGGGAAGACACCACGCCCGTTAAGAACAACCTATCATCTTACAAGATCAACAACTAGTATGTGTCGAACAGATTTTCAAGATCTTTAGCGTCCTATGGGCATGCGACCTCCCGCACACAAAGTATCTTCCGGTACGCAAAACATCACGGCGGCCCAGGGCACTCACCCCGGCTGGCCTGGACTAACGACTGGGCTAACAAGATGACGGTCGCCGGTCAGACCGAACGCGCCCAGCCGCCAGCATTCCCACAGCCGCAATGGCCGCCGAAGGCCTCACCGGTCACTCGGTCACTTCGTCACTCTGCGCGGCCGGGCAGCAAAGGCTCCTACTGGCCGAGCAGCCAGCGGCCTGGCGCGATGAGCTTGCGGGCCTTTTCCGGCCCCCACGATCCCGGCGCGTACGGCGCGACCTTCGGCGGGTTCTCCAGCAACGGGTTGGCCACCTTCCACGCCGCGGCCAGGCCGTCCGGGCGGGTGAACAGGGAGCGGTCGCCGATCAGGGCGTCGTGGATGAGCCGGACGTAGGGCGGCAGCGGGTCGGCGCCGGTCAGGCCGGACAGCGGGATGGCGACGCGCGCGTTATCCAGGTCCAGGCCGGGGCCCGGCCTCTTGGCCACCAGCGACAGGTCGATCTCGCCGTCCCCGGCCAGGGAGAAGCTCAGCACGTTGGTCTCCGCGCTCACCTTCCCGGCCAGCGGACCGGCCGGCTCACGCAAGAGGATGCTGACCTGCTGCCTGGTCTCGGCCAGCCGCTTGCCGGTGCGCAGGTAGAACGGCACGCCGCGCCAGCGGGGGTTGTCGATCCACAGCCGGGCGGCCACGTAGGTGTCCCTGGTCGACCTGGGCGCCACTCCGGGCACGTCGCGGTAGCCGTTGAACTGGCCCAGCACCACCTCGGCCGGATCCAGCGGGCGGAACGACCTGATGACCTTCTCCCGGGCCGCCTGCAGGTCGGCGGCCTCGAGGCTGGCCGGCGGTTCCATGGCGACCTCGGCGGCCACCTGGAACAGATGGGTGACCAGCATGTCGAGCACCGCCCCGGTGGCGTCGTAGAACACCGACCGGTCGGTGATGCCGAGCTTTTCCGGCACGTCGATCTGCACCGACTCGATGTTCTGCCGGTTCCACATGGCGGCGAACAGGCCGTTCGCGAACCGCATTACGTGCAGGTTTTGGGTGGCTTCCTTGCCCAGGAAATGGTCGATCCGGAACACCTGGTCCTCGTTCAGCACCGAGTGGACGACGCGGTCCAGGGCGCGGAACGACTGCGGCGACGTGCCGAACGGCTTCTCGTAGACCACCCGCGCGCCCTCGGCCAGGCCGTGCTGGCCCAGGGCCTTGGTCATCTCGCTGAAGGCGACCGGCGGCACGGCCAGGTAGTGCACCAGCTGCGGGCTGCCGCCCAGCGCCTTGCGAGCGCGGTCCAGGTGGTCGAGCAGGCTGCCCGGGCTGTCGGAGTTGAAGCCGCCGCCGGCGAAGAACAGCCGCTCGGAGAACGTCTTCCAGTCGTCCTTCTCCGGCTTCGGGCCGAACTCCTTGAGCGCGTTGCGGACGTGGGCCCGGAAGTCCTCGTGCGCCACGTCGCCGCGGCCGTTGCCGACCAGCAGCCACTGCTTGGGCAGCAGGCCCTCCAGGAACAGCTGATAGAACGCGGGGAGCACCATCCGCTTGGCCAGGTCGCCGGTCGCCCCGAACAGGACGAAGATCGTCGGCTCCAGGTCGGCACTGGACTTGGTACGGGGCTTGCTGGTCGCCTTCTTGGTCGCCATGCCCTAAACCTACTCAACGGAGGCCAGTGACCAGGGGCCGGCTCGCGGCAACTGCCCATGGCCGGCCCGATTGGCGCGATGATGCTGGGTACTAGGGTGGCAACCGTTACCTGATCACGCACAGCAAGGAGAACCGATGCCTACCCGCACCGCACGCACCGGCTGGACCGGAACCCTGGAGAAGGGCGTGGGCCAGGTCGAGCTGACGAGTTCCAAGCTCGGCACCTACGAGGTGTCCTTCCCGCGGCGCGCCGCCGACAACGCCGACGGCTACACCAGCCCCGAGGAGCTCATCGCGGCCGCGCACTCGGCCTGCTACGCGATGGCCCTGTCCGGAGCGATCGCCCAGGCCGGCGGCACACCGCAGGCGCTGGACGTGCAGGCCGACGTGTCCCTCGGGCCGGACCCGGCGGGCGGTTTCCACCTGACCGGCATCAAGCTCACGGTGCGCGGCGAGGTCGAGGGCCTCAGCGCCGAGCAGTTCGCCGAGGCCGCCGCGGCGGCGAAGGTCGGCTGCCCGGTCAGCGAGGCGCTCACCGGCGTGGAAATCACCCTGGACGCCGCGCTCGAGGAGTAGCGGACTACAACGCCAGGCCGCCGTCGACGGGGATGACGGCGCCGGTCATCGCGCTGGCGCCGTCCCCGGCCAGAAAGGCCAGCACCGCGGCCACCTCGGCCGGCTCCAGCAGCCGGCCGAGGGGCTGCTGGGCGGTGAACGCCCCGGCGTCCGCAAGGTCATACAACCGGGCGCTCTCATCCAGGATCGGCGTGGCCGTCGAGCCCGGGCTGACCGCGTTGGCGGTCACGCCGGTGCCGCCGAGCTCGACGCCCAGGGCGCGGATGAACCCGGCCACCCCAGCCTTGGCCGCGCAGTAGGCGGCCAGCATGGGCAGCCCGCGGGTAGCTGCAGCCGAGGCCACGGCCAGGAACCTGCCGTGCCGCGGCTCGGGCCGGCGCAGCAGCGCAGGCACGGCCACCCGCGCCACGTTGATGACGCCACCTAGGTCGATGTCCAGCACGGCGTGTTCCGTCTCGGGCGGCACCTGCCAGGCGGGTACGCCGCCCGCGATGACCCCGGCCGCCGCGACCGCGGCATCCAGGCCGCCCCAGCGC
>JBAPYC010000055.1:0-6004 GCA_049284535.1 Streptosporangiaceae bacterium | reverse complement strand
GCTCGGCGGCGTCGGGCTGGTTCCGTAACCCCCGGCTGCCTGCCACGGGTGCCGACCGGGCCGGCAGCGGGCCGCCGGAGACGGTCCCGCGGCCGGGCAGCGGCAGGCTACCGGGAACGGACAGCTTGGCTGGAGGCCGGCACGCCGCCCAGGTCATCGCCCATCCAGCCCGCAGCGACCGCATGGTCGCCGGGATGCCCGTACGGATCCCGCGCGCCAACCTCCTGCCCGGATCCGCGGACGGCGGCCAGTCTGCAGCCAGCAGTCCGGCAGATGGTCAGGAGACGCAGACGGCCGTGCTGCGGCAGCGATCACCCGAGCGGGCTCGCAGCCGCCTGAGCGGTTTCCAGCGCGGAGCCCGCCGGGCCGAGGGCCAGACGGCCCGCACAGGAGAGGGAACGGATCGTTGAGTTACGCAGACCGCCGGAATCTGGACTGGCTCGTCACCGACTTCACCACCCGGGTCCCGGACGTCGCGCACACGGTCGTGGTATCGGCGGATGGCGTGCTGCTGGCGCGATCGGAGGCCATCCCGCCTGCCTTCGCCGAACAGCTCGCGGCCATCACCTGCGGGCTGGCCAGCCTGATGCAAGGTGCCGCGCGGATCTTCGAGGCCGGGCCGCCTGCCCAGGCACTGGTGGAGATGGACGGCGGGCTGATGCTCGTCAAGGTGATCAGCGACGGTTCCAGCCTGGCCGTCCTTGCCCCTCTTGACTGCGACACGGATCTGGTCTCCTACGAGGTAACGCTGCTGGTGGAGGCGGTCGGCGAGGCACTGACACCGGCGGTGCGCGCACAAGGATGACGCCGGGCACCGGGGTTGGGCCGGCGGCAGGCCCGCGGCTTGAAGACGCTGCTGGAAAACAGGTACCCAGGTTCGTTCGGCTGTGAAATAACGGCGGATTCCGGCACGGGCCCGTCCTGGACAGCGGCCGGGACAGTCATTCGGCGAGGTTGACCGCGGGCGGGGCCGGGCGCCTGCGCCTGGCGCCCAGCCAGGAGCCGAAGGTGACCAGACCGAGGCCCTGATTCGCGGCCATCATTGGCTCCTGCCAGTGCTAGTAGGGAACTTCGGTGCTCATGAGTTCGGTGAAGTCGACCGGGCCGGGTCGTTTCGAGATCACCCGGCAGAAGCCGACAGCGTCGAGTTCGATGCGCGGGCCCGCGGTGCCGACCGTCCAGGTCCCGCCGGCCGGCCCGGTCAGGTGCAGGGTGAAGTCCTTGCCGTGGCGGTCGGCCCATTCGCTGACCACGTCGGCGACGATGACCCCGTCGTGATCGGGCGTCAGATGCGGCGTCTGGTCCAGGGCGATGCAGATGTCAAGCCGGTGCATCCAGGGGTCACGGGTCAAGATGATGTCGGTGAGGTATCCGAGCGTCCACGGCTCCTCGGCGCCATTGATCACTCCGCCGACCATCGTCTGGCGCCGGATGAACCCTGGTGTCATCCGGCGGCCTCTGACCGCCTTCGGGGCACGTGCGGCGAACCGGTCGCTGATCGCCGGCCCGGACCAGCTCGAGCGCTCGCTGACCTGCAGCGCGGTGAGGCGGTCGATGTCGATGTTCCCGTCGACGGTTGCCGCGCGCCGTTGCCGGCTGCCATCGCGCATCGAGGCAGCCATTTCAACCATGCCGAGCATGTGCGCTGCCAGCTGGCGGACGTCCCACGCGGGGCAGGCCGTCGGCGCCGCCCACGCGCGGGTATCAAGCGACCGCAGCACTTCCGCGCAGCGCTGGTACTCCGTGGCGGCCAGCCGCATAGCGGTCCTGCGGTCCAGGCCCGGGGTCCGAGGCTTCATTTCTTCCTCCTGGGTGTGCGTGGCTGGGCCGGCAGACCCAGGTCGTCGGCGAACAGGTTGAGCGCCCGCGGGATCAGCACTCGCCAGCGATCGCCGTTGGGATCATTGGCCAGCTGCTGGTTGACGAAGCCGCCGGTCAGGGCGGTGAAAATGTCGAGGTCGGCCTGGCGGCGGATACCGATCTCAGCCAGGACCGACTGCATGATCTGGTAGCACTCCACCGCCGGCCGGTAGGCCTCCTCGCTCGGCGTGAAGTCGCGCAGCATCGGCATGTCCATCAGCTGGTGCCGTTCCAGGTCGCTGACGGCGAAGTCGAAGTACGCGTTCGTCAGCGCCAGCAGCCGCCCGCGCGGATCCGCGGGAAACGATGGGACTTCCTTCTCCAGCACCGCGCGGAACTCATGCCACGCCTGCCCGAACATCGCGTCATAAATAGCGTTCTTGGACGCGAAGTGCGAGTACAGCGAGGGTGGCTGCATGCCGATCCGGGCCGCGATCTCGCGCAGCGTGACGCTGATCAGGCCGTTCTCGTGCGCGATGTCCCACGCCGCCGAGAGAATCTCCCGCCGGGTAGCCTCACGACGTTCGGCCTGCCTATCACGCTTAGGCAAATCAACCATGGTTAGGACTATGCGGCACCGAGGGCGGCTACGTCAAGGGGCTCTGCTTCAGGGGCGCGCGCAGAAACCTGCGCGCCGGACTCAGCTACGCCGCGCGGTACGAGCTGCGCTCAACCGGCGAATGTTTGCGCGGGGTCCCGGTCACCTGCCTGTGCCCACGGTGGTTATGTGACAGGCTGGCCATAGCAGCCTGGAACGGGCCGCACCTGGTCAAAGGAGATCATTATGAGCGTGTACAGGGTGACCGAGCTCATCGGGACAAGCACTACGTCATGGGAAGATGCCGCAGCGGAGGCGATCAGGACGGCCGGGGGGACGCTCCGCGATCTGCGGGTGGCGGAGGTCGTCAAGCAGGACATTCACGTGGACGAGGGCGGGGCGATCACCTATCGCACCAAGCTCCAGCTCTCCTTCAAGTACGAACCCAACCAGTGATCCCAGGTCAGCTGCTCCTCGCGCTGGCGGACTGAGTCCGCTAGCTTCCGGGGCCCGATCCTGCCATGCGTGATCGGCCGTGCAGACATGGGCGGCGGGTCGTATCGATGGGGTTCGATTGATACGCCGAGGGTTGGAACTTCGGGCGCGGGGAAGCTAGCCTGCGCCAGTGGAGCTTCGCCGCATCCGGTATTTCGTCGCGGTCGCTGAAGAGGCGCACGTCGGGCGGGCGGCCCAGCGGCTGCGGATGCGCAGCTTCTCACCGCGGGCGCGGGAGATCCTGGCCGCCGTGGATGACGCGGTGACCGAGGCGGGACAGGTGGCCGAGGGGATGCTGGACCTGGGACTGCTGCGGGCCGCGCGATGAGCGCGGTCCGCATCGCCGACGGTGCCGATGCCGCTGTCACGGGCATCCGCGACGGCGCGACCGTCCTCATCGGCGGTTTTGGCGGCGCCGGGCAGCCGGTGGAGCTGATCGACGCGTTGCGGCGTTCCGGCGTGCGGGACCTGACCGTGGTGAACAACAACGCCGGCAACGGCGACACTGGCCTGGCCGCGCTGCTCGCCGCCGGGCAGGTACGCAAGATCATCTGCTCGTTCCCGCGGCAGTCCGACAGCTGGGTGTTCGATGAGCTGTACCGCTCCGGCCGGATCGAGCTCGAACTCGTCCCGCAGGGTAACCTCGCCGAGCGCATGCGCGCGGCCGGCGCGGGCATCGGGGCCTTCTACTGCCCGACGGGAGTCGGTACCCCGCTCGCCGAAGGAAGGGAACACCGCGTCATCGACGGCCGTGAGTACCTGCTCGAATTCCCCATCCACGGGGACGTCGCGCTGATCAAGGCCCACCGCGCCGATGCGCTCGGCAACCTGGTCTACCGCAAGACCGCCCGCAACTTCGGGCCCGTCATGGCCACCGCCGCCGCGCTCACCATCGTGCAGGTGAACGAGATCGTCGACCCCGGCCAGCTCGATCCGGAAGCGGTCGTGACCCCCGGAATCTTCGTGGACCGCATCGTGGTCTGCCCAGCCCCATCCGGCGCAAGTGCCGCGGACGGCCTCGCCGCCGGGACGCCGGAGGCCGCCGCGTGACCGCCGAGCACCTGGACCGGGGCCCGCTTGGCCGCCGCGAGATCGCGGCCCGGGTCGCCGCCGACATACCGCCCGGCTCCTACGTCAACCTCGGGATCGGCCAGCCCACCACCGTGGCCGACTACCTGCCCGCGGGCCGCGGCATCGTGCTGCACACCGAGAACGGCATGCTGGGGATGGGCCGTGCCGCCAGCGGCGACGAGATCGATCCCGACCTGGTCAACGCCGGGAAGGTGCCGGTCACCGAGACGCCCGGGTGCAGCTACTTTCACCACGCCGACTCGTTCGCCATGATGCGTGGCGGCCACCTCGACGTCTGCGTCCTGGGCGCGTTCCAGGTGTCCGTGCGCGGCGACCTGGCTAACTGGAGCACCGGCGAACCCGGCGCCATCCCCGCCGTCGGCGGTGCCATGGACCTGGCCATCGGTGCCCGCGACGTCTACGTGATGATGACCCTGTTCGCCCGGGACGGGACCCCGAAACTCGTCCCAGCCTGCACCTACCCGCTCACGGGCGTGGGCTGCGTCAGCCGCGTCTACACCGGCCACGCCGTGTTCGCCCTCCGCGACGGACACGTCCAGATCATCGAGACGTACGGCGTGACAGCCGATGACCTGCTGGAGCGGCTGCAGCTTCCGGCCGCGGAGGTCCAGGCCGGCGAGGCGTCATCGTAACGGAGGCGCCTCGCAGTTACCCGAGCCGGCCCGGCGGGGTCGCGGTCCGGTGAAGAGGTCGCGGACCGAGGTGGTCAGGATGCGGACTGCGTCGTGCTCGTCGATCTGGCCGGCCCGGACCTGGTCCGAGCAGGCGTGCACGAGCGCGATGGACGCGGTGACCAGCCATCCGGATGGCAGGTCCGTCCGGAAGGACCCGTCTGCCTGCCCGCGTGCCAGCAGCGCGCCGATGGTGTGGTGCGCGCCCTGGTGGGTCCGGGTGATCGCCTCGGGGCTGAGCCGCTCGGCCGCCGCTGCGGCCATGGCCTGGTGCCGTGCCAGGTGCTGCCAGGCCGTAGCGAGCATCCGGTCCAGCGCCTGGACGGGCGGGCCGTCTTCGGGGTGCACGGACTGCAGGGCGGCTGCGGTCCGGTGCACGGCACGCTCGATGGCCGCCTCCAGGAGCGCTGTCCAGGTCGGGAAGTGCGCGTAGACCGTGACCCGGGATATCCCGGCCAGTACGGCGACCGCGGAGATGTTCGCCTGCCCCTGCTGCACCAGTTCCTCGGCCGCGTCCAGGATCGCTTCGACGTTCCGCTCGGCGACCTCACGCTGATAGCCGGTCAGCCGCCGGTTTGTCACCATCTCAGTGCACCGCCACGCGGGTTCCGGCGCGGGGCCGGACGGCCGGGACCAGCAGCGCCGCCACCACGGCCAGCCCGCCTGCCCCGGCCGCCGCGACCGTGAAGCCGTGCCGGTAGCCCGCTGCGATCCCGCCGTCCGCCGTCACGGCGACGGCCGAGAACACGGCCACTCCCAGCGCGGCGCCAATCTCATGCGCGGCCGTCATCAGGCCCGAAGCCAGTCCCGCCCGGTCCTGGGCGATGTGACTCAGCGCGGTGATGGCCGTGGCCGGCAGCACCAGGCCGGTGCCTGTCCCCACCACGAGCAGGCCAGGCAGAAAGGCGGTCAGGTAGCCCGAGCGGGCCGACACGCCGGTCAGCAGGAGCGCTCCGGCGCCCATCACGACCAGACCCGCGACGATCAGCACCCGGGACCCGGCCCGCGGCAGCAGGCGCGAGGCCAGGTGGGCGGCCGCCCCGATCACCAGCGCGAGCGGGAGGAACTCCAGGCCCACACGCAACGCCGAGACGTCCTGCACGTCCTGCAGGTACAGCGAGTTCAGGAAGAATGTGCCGACCAGGATCCCGGTGGCGCCGAGCATGACCACCAGGCCGGCGACCAGCGACCGGGTCCGCCACAGCCGCGCCGGCACCAGCGGCCAGCGCGCCGACCGCTCGACCGCAGCGAACGCCGCCAGCAAGACGAACGCGGCCGCCACCAGCAGCAGGGTCCGGGCCGACCCCCAGCCGTGTCCGGGCGCACCCGCCAGCGCGTAGGCGAGCGT
>JBAPYC010000054.1:0-7555 GCA_049284535.1 Streptosporangiaceae bacterium | reverse complement strand
TGGATCAGCGGCACTTCGGGGGCGAGCTCGCGCAGCGCGGCCGCGATCTCGATCCAGGCGGCATCCTGGCGCGGCGCCGATCCGGGCGCGCGCGCCCCGCGCACCCGGTACGGCTGCGTGACCCGCGCCACCAGGCCACCCAGGGCCAGCCCGGCGTCCCGGGCGGCCAGCACGTCGCGGGAGCTGGGCAGGCCGCCGGCGCCGTGGGTCAGCACCAGCAGGAACCGGGCCGAGGCCGGATCACCGTCCAGGTCGGCCCGGGCCGGGCCGGCCTCGGTCGTGATCTCCACCGGCCTGCGGGCCGTGATCTCCATCGGCCTCTTGGTCATAATCTCCACCGGCCTGGGGAAGACCGCGCCTAGACGGGCAGCAAAGGCTTGAGGAACTGCCCGGTGTAGCTCGCGTCGACAGTGACGACCTGCTCCGGCGGGCCCGTGGCGACCACGGTGCCGCCGCCCGAACCGCCCTCGGGACCCAGGTCGATCACCCAGTCGGCGGTCTTGATGACATCCAGGTTGTGCTCGATCACAATCACCGTGTTGCCCGTGTCCACCAGCCGGGTGAGCACGCCGAGCAGCTTGCGGATGTCCTCGAAGTGCAGGCCCGTGGTCGGCTCGTCCAGCACATAGATGGTCCGGCCGGTGGCCCGGCGCTGCAGTTCCGTAGCGAGCTTGACCCGCTGGGCCTCGCCGCCGGACAGGGTGGGCGCCGGCTGGCCCAGGCGCACGTAGCCCAGGCCCACGTCCACCAGCGTCTTCAGGTGCCGGTGGATGGCGGGCACCGGCTCGAAGAACCCGGCCGCCTCCTCGATCGGCATGTCCAGGACCTCGGCGATCGTCTTGCCCTTGTAGTGCACCTGCAGCGTGTCAGTGTTGTACCGGGCGCCGTGGCAGACCTCGCAGGGCACGTAGACGTCGGGCAGGAACTGCATCTCGATCTTGATCGTGCCGTCGCCGGAACACGCCTCGCACCGGCCGCCCTTGACGTTGAAGGAGAACCGGCCGGGCTGGTAGCCGCGGATCTTGGCCTCGGTCGTGGCCGCGAACAGCTTCCTGACGTGGTCGAACACGCCGGTGTAGGTGGCCGGGTTGGACCGCGGCGTGCGCCCGATCGGCCCTTGATCAACGTGGACCACCTTGTCCAGGTGCTGCATGCCGGTGATCCGGGTGTGCTTGCCTGGCACCGTGCGGGCGCCATTGAGCTCCCGGGCCAGGGACTTGTACAAGATGTCATTGACCAGCGTGGACTTACCCGAACCCGACACCCCGGTGACCGCGACCAGGCAGCCGAGCGGGAAGGCCACATCCACATCGCGCAGGTTGTGCTCGCTCGCGCCCTTGACCACGATCTCCCGGCTCTTGTTCCGCTTCCTGCGGACGGCCGGGACGGCGATGGCCTCCCGCCCGGACAGGTAGGCGCCAGTCAGCGACTCCGGGTTGGCCAGCAGTTCCTCGACGGTGCCGGAGACGACGATGTTGCCGCCATGCTCACCGGCCCGCGGGCCGATGTCCACGATCCAGTCCGCGGCGCGGATGGTGTCCTCGTCGTGCTCCACGACGATGAGCATGTTGCCCAGGTCCCGGAGCCGGAGCAGCGTCTCCAGCAGCCGGTGGTTGTCCCGCTGGTGCAGCCCGATGGACGGCTCGTCCAGGACGTAGAGCACGCCGACCAGGCCCGAGCCGATCTGGGTAGCGAGCCTGATCCGCTGGGCCTCACCGCCGGCCAGCGTGGCCGAGGCGCGGTCCAGGCTCAGGTAGTCGAGTCCGACGTCCAGCAGGAAGCCCATCCGGGCGTTGACTTCCTTGATGATCCGCCCGGCGATCTGCTGGTCCCGGTCGGACAGCTCCAGCGTGAGCAGGATCTTGGCCAGCTCACCGACGGGCAGCGCGCACAGCTCGGCGATGGACCGGCTGTCCACGGTCACGGCCAGCGACACCGGCTTGAGCCGGGCACCGTGACAGGTCGGGCACGGCACCTCGCGCATGTAGCCGGCGAACTTCTCCCGGCTGGTGTCGGACTCCGCCTCGCTGTGCCGTCGCTCGACCCACGGGATCACACCCTCGAAGGTCGTGTAGTACGAGCGCTGGCGCCCGTACCGGTTCTTGTACCGCACGTGCACCTGGAGGTCGTAACCGCGCAGCAGGGCGTTGCGGGCCTTGGCCGGCAGCTTGGCCCACGGGGTGTCCATCCGGAATCCGAGGGTGTCAGCGAGCGCCTGGATCAGCCGCTCGAAGTAGTCGCTGACATTACCGCCGCTCCAGGGCGCGATCGCGCCGTCGGCGAGCGACTTGGATTCGTCCGGGACGATCAGCTCCGGGTCGACCTCGAGCTTGGTGCCCAGCCCGGTGCAGTCCGGGCAGGCACCCCAGGGCGAGTTGAACGAGAACGAGCGCGGCTCGAGCTCGTCGAACGACAGGTCGTCGTACAGGCAGGCCAGGTGCTCGGAATACATCCGCTCGCGGTGCGGATCGGTCTCCGGCAGGTCAACGAAGTCGAGCACGACCACCCCGCCGGACAGGCCGAGCGCGGTCTCCACCGAGTCGGTCAGCCGCCGCCGCGCGCTGTCCTTGACCGCGAGCCGGTCGACGATGACCTCGATGTCGTGCTTCTCGTACTTCTTCAGGGCCGGCAGCTGGCCGCCCGCGGCATCCTCCAGGCGCACGATGGTCCCGTCGACCCGCGCCCGTGAGTAGCCCTTGATCTGGAGCTCCTTGAGCAGCTCGCCATACTCGCCCTTGCGCCCGCGCACCACCGGGGCCAGCACCTGGAACCTGGTGCCCTCCTCGAGCTCCAGCACCCGGTCCACGATCTGCTGCGGAGTCTGCCGCGCGATCGGCCGGCCGCATATCGGGCAGTGCGGCTTGCCGATCCTGGCGTACAGCAGCCGCAGGTAGTCATAGACCTCGGTAATGGTCCCGACGGTCGACCGCGGGTTGCGGCTGGCCGACTTCTGGTCGATGGAGACCGCGGGCGACAGCCCGTCGATGAAGTCGACGTCGGGCTTGTCCATCTGGCCGAGGAACTGCCGCGCGTAGGCGGACAGCGATTCCACGTACCGGCGCTGGCCCTCGGCGAAGATGGTGTCGAAGGCCAGGCTGGACTTGCCCGAGCCGGACAGGCCGGTGAACACGATCATGGCGTCCCGCGGCAGGTCCAGCGAGACGTCCTTCAGGTTGTGCTCGCGGGCGCCGCGAACGACAAGCCGGTCAGCCACTGCGCCTCTGCTCTCTTAAGGCTCGGAAAAGTAGGTGGACGGGTCGCTTGGCGATGGTAGCCGGGGGGTCTGACATTTCTGCTGACTCCGCTCCCGGGGGAGCACAAGCGCCGCACAGTATGAGCACTAAAACAGTCAACGTTATGCCCGCCCCGTTCCTTCCACGATAGCGAAGGATGCCGGGATGCGCCTGCAGGTCTGTGGCCTGGCCCCCCGGGCTGGCGGCGCCGCGCGGCCGCCGGGAGAATAGGTGCGTCGTGATCATCCAGGGGTGGGGAGACGATGAGCCAGGTGGCTTTCGTCGGCCGTGAGCGCGAGCTGGCCGCGCTGGACGGCTGGCTGCGCGCGGCCGGCCGGGGGCAGGGTGGCCTGGTGCTGATCGACGGCGAGCCGGGCCTGGGCAAGACCACGCTGGCCGCCGAGCTGGCCCGTTTCGCCCGGGCGGCCGGGATGCGGGTTGGCTGGGGCACCTGCCCGGGGCAGGAGGAGGCGGCGCCGTTCCAGCTGTGGACCCAGGTGCTGGCCGGCCTGGGCCTTCCGGTGGTGGAGGTGGCCCCCACCAGGCCCCGGTTCTTCGCGGACGTGATCGACGCGGTTGGGTCCGTGGCCACAGATACCGGCCTGCTGCTGGTGCTGGACGACCTGCACTGGGCCGACGTGCCCTCGGTGCGGCTGCTGGCCGAGCTGGCCGCGCGGCTGCACGCCGGGGACCGGCTGGGCAGCGTCCTGGTCCTCGGCCTGTACCGGGGCGCCGACCTGGACGCCCAGCCGGACCTGACCCGGTTCGTGTCGGCGATCGCGCGCGGCCCCGGCGTCCGCCGGGTCTCCCTGGGCCCGATGACGGCCGGCGAGGTAGATCAGCTGGTCCGGGAGGTGCTCAGCACCTCCCCGGCGGAGCCGGTGCTGCAGTCAATCCGGGCCGCCGCCGAGGGCAATCCGCTGTTCGCGATCGAGCTCGGCCGGCTAGCCGAGGCGGGCCAGCCGGTCCCGGGTACCGAAGCGGTGCCCTCCGGCATCCGGGACGTGATCGCCTCGCGCCTGGATCAGCTGCCGGACGGCACCCGGGCCCTGGTCCGCACGGCCGCGGTGCTGGGCCGGGACTTCCCGGCGAGCCTGCTGAGCCAGGTGGCAGCCCAGCCGCCCGACGTGGTGGCGGACCGGCTGGAGGTGGCCCGGGCCCGGTCGCTGCTGACCGCCGGCCCGGCCGGGCAGCTGCGGTTCAGCCACGTCCTGACCCAGGAGGTCGCTTATCGGGAACTGGCTCCCTCGCAGCGGCAGCGGCTGCACCTGCGGGCCGGGGAGCTCCTGCGCTCCAGCCCGGCTGAACCGGAGCTGGTCGCGTACCACCTGCGCCGGGCCGTGCCGCTCGGCGCGGCTTCGGACGCGTTCGAGGCGACGCTGACCGCCGCCCGGCATGCCGCCGGCCGGCTGGCCTACGAGCAGGCCGCATCGGCGTACCAGCAGGGTCTGGAGCTGCTGCCGTCGGTACCGCAGCCGTCCCGGACCCGGCCGGAGCTCCTGCTCGAGCTGGCGTCCTGTCAGTTCCGCTCGGGCGCGGTGGCCGATGCCTGGGACGCTTGTGCCGCCGCCGCCGAGGCCGCCCGGGCCGACGGCGACGCGGTGACGCTGGCCGGGGCGGCCCTGGTGATCCGCGGTCTGACCAATGACCCGATCTGCGACCGGATCCACCTGCTGTGCCGCGAGGCACTGTCCGTGCTCGGCGAGGACCAGCCGGTGCTGCGGGCCCGCCTGCTGGGCCAGCTGGCCGTGACCGCGAACCCGATGGCAGGCGGTCCGGAACCGGGGCTGAGCGACCGGGCGCTGGACGCGGCGGAGCGGGCCGGCGACACCGATGCCCAGTTCCTGGCCCTGCAGGCCCGGCACGCCGACAGGCTCGACTTCCGGTGCTCGGCCGAGCGGCTGGAGATCGGCGCCCAGGCCGTCGAGCTGGGCCACCGGACGGGCCGCCAGGACTACGCCGCCTGGGGTCATGTGTGGCGGATGGACGCCCTGTCCGAGCTGGGGCGCCGGATGGAGCTGGACACCGAGCTGGCGTCCTATGCGGCGGTGGTCGAGTATCTGCGCGAGCCGATCGGGGTGTGGCGGCTGACGATGATCCGGGCCTCGCTGGCGTTGCTGGGCGGCCGGTTCGGCGAGGCGGCCGAGCTGGCCGCCCACGCGCTGGCCATCGGGCGGCGCGGCGGTCACGCCGAGGCCGACTTCATGGACCTGGTGTTCCGCTCCCGGCTGGCACCGTTCACCGGGACCGGCTGGGACGAGGTGGAGGCGGCCGTGCGCCGCGCCGCCGACGCAGGCCCGGCCCTGACCCAGTCCTGGCTGGCCTGGGTCAGGGCCGCCCGGGGCCATCTGGACCAGGCCCGGCTGGCGTGGTCGCAGGCGGCTGCGGCCAGTGGCATGTTCCCGCGGCATGTGATCGAGTGGGTTCCGGCCGCGGTCGGCAACGCCGAAACCTGCGTGCTGCTCGGTGACCGCGAGCACGCCCAGCCGCTGTACGAGCAGCTGCTGCCGTTCGCGGACCGCCAGGCCGCGCCACGGGCGCAGATACCGTCCCACGGCCCGATCGCGCTGTACCTGGGTGGCCTGGCCCGGCTGCTGGAGGACCTGCCGTCGGCGCAGGATCACCTGGAGGCGGCGGTGCGGTCCACCGCAGCGATCGGGGCGATTCCGTTCGAGGCGATCGCCCGGGTCGAGCTGGGCCGCACCCTGCTGCAACGCGGAGCCCCGGGCCCGGCGCTGGCCCACCTGACCACCGCCTCGGACCTGGCCCGCCAGCTGGGCATGGACCCGCTGGCCGCGCAGGCCGCCCAGCTGCTTGACACGGCCCGGACCGGACCGCTGTCGGCCCGGGAAGAGCAGATCGCCGCGCTCGTGGCCGAGGGGCTCAGCAACCGGCAGATCGCGACCCGGCTGCGGCTTTCCGAGCGCACGGTCGAGACCCACCTGCGCAGCATCTTCGCCAAGCTGGACCTCACCTCACGGACCCAGGTCGCCATCTGGCAGGCCGCGCGCTGAGCGCGGGCCGCCCACAATTACGTGGCGCGTTACGTGGTTTCCCCGATGGCGGGGACGCGGGCGGCTCCTAGCGTCGCGGCTATGACCATTTCTTCTGAGCGGGCTTGTGAGCGGCCAGGGTTCGTCCGGGCCAGCGGCCTGTACTGCGTGATCGGCGCGGCGGTCGCCGCGGGCGGGGCGATCTGGCTGTCGGTGGCCCCGTCGTCGGTGTCGCCGGACCGGGTGAGCTTTCCCGTCACCCCGGCGGTCTTCCGGTTCACCGAGGTGCTGTGGACCCTCACGCACGTGCTGGTCCTGCTGGGCGTGATCGGCATGGCCTGGTCCGGGCTAGTGGGTCTGGCCCGGAGCGGGCGGATCGGCGCGTGGGTCGCCGTCGCCGGCATGGCCCTGCTGGTGCCAGCCGAACTCGGCTACGTGTTCGCGGCCAACGCGGCCGAGGGTTCGGGCGTGGATAATGCGCTGAGCGGCGTGTTCGGGGTGGCGGTCCCCGTCGCGGGCATCGGCCTGATCCTGGCCGGGGCAGCCACGCTGCGGGCCGGCCGCTGGCTGGGCCCGGGCCGCTACGCGCCGCTGCTGTGCGGGGTGCTGGCCTTCGTGCTGATCGTGGTGCAGGTCGCGCGGCCGTCCATCTTCCTCTGGGGGATCGCGATGTGGAACCTGGCCTTCATCTGGTACGGCTGGGCGCTGCGCCAGGCGGCCCGGCAGCCGGAGGCGGTCGTGGCGCCGCAGGCGGCTGAGGTCCGGTAGAGGCGGTCACGAGAGCTCAGCCCTAGAATTCGGCAACGGTGCCGGCGCCCAGGCGGCTGGCCTCGGTGTACACGTAGCTGGCGGCGGCCAGGTCCTCGGCGGCCAGGCCGAGGGACTCGAACACGGTGATCTCGTCCTCGTCGGCCCGGCCCGGCGCCATCCCGGTGATCACCTCACCCAGCTCGGCTCGTACCGGGTTGACCACGCCCTCTTGCCCGGCCAGCAGGTAGTCGCCGGACTCGTGCGTCACCGACTCGCGGCTGTCGGCGAACAGCGCCGCCGCGGCCATGGTGGCGGTGTCCAGCTCCCGGTCGCCGGGCAGGCACGCGCCGACCGCGTTGACGTGGGTGCCGGGGACGAGCCACTCGCGGTGCAGCACTGGCACGGGCGAGGCGGTGGCGGTCACCACGATGTCCGCCCCGGCTACGGCCTGCGCCACCGAGTCATACCCGCGAGCCGGCACGCCAAGGGCGGTGGCCAGCTCAGCGGCCAGGTCGCGGGCCCGGCCGAGGTCGCGGCTGGCCACCCGGATCCCGGACAGCTCCCGGGTCGCGGCCAGGG
>JBAPYC010000053.1:0-1672 GCA_049284535.1 Streptosporangiaceae bacterium | reverse complement strand
GGCCGCGATCCCGGCCGCGACGTCAACGGCACGGTCAAGCGCGTTGTCGGCTACGCCATTGATCAGCCCCCACTGGACCGCCTCCTCGGGCTGCACGACCCGGCCCGTGTAGAGCATCTCGCGGGCCCGTGGCAGTCCGATCGCCTCCGGCAGCAGCCAGCTGGCCGCCATGCCCCCGTGCGTGCCGAGCTCGATGAACGGCGCGCTCAAGGTGGCCCCGGGCGCGGCGTACCGCAGATCGCAGGCCAGCGCCAGGCACAGCCCGGCCCCCACCGCGGGTCCGTTGACCGCCGCGATCACCGGGATGGACAGATAACGCGGGGCCAGCCAGGCCCGGTAGAACGGCAGCATCTTCTCGCGCAGGCGGTCAGGGGTGTTCTCCTCCATGCTGCCCTGGTCGAGCCACGACAGGTCGGCCCCGGAGCAGAACGCCGGGCCGTTGCCGGTCACCACGAGGGCGCGCAGGTCCCGGTCGGCCTCCACCTCGGCCATCGCGGCCACCCACGCCTGCGTCAGCGCGGTCGTCATGGCGTTCCGGACCTCGGGCAGGTTCAGCGCGACGATGGCCACGCCCGGCGAAGGAAAGCTCAGGTCCACCAGCGCGCTGGAGTTCGGCTTGGCCATGGGTCGCTCCGCCCTGACGATGAGACCAAAGCGCAGATTCTAGTTCCTGGCCGATCGTCCGGACGCGATCGCCTGGCGGGCCTGGGCCGACGAGACCGTTACGATGCCGTCTTCGAAGCGTTCCAGCACCACCTGCTGGGTTGCGGCCAGGTGAGCGCGGGCCATGCGCTCCACTTCCTCCGCGTGCCCGGCCGCGATCTCCTCGGCGATGCGCCGGTGCGTCGCCACGGCCCGGGCCGCCTGGCGCGGTGAGGGGTACTCGCCGCGCTGCGTCATGGTCTCGGCCCACGTCTGCTCCTGGGCCGACCACAGGGCCACCAGGCTGCCGATGACGTGCCGGACCGTCGCGTTCGGGGCGAAGGCGACCAGCAGGTCGTGGAACTCCCGCGCGGCCCGGGTGAACGCGACGCCGTCTTCGACCACCTGGGCCGAAGCCTCGATGTTGGCCTCGAGCGCGGGCAGTACCGTCTGCGCCCGGTCCGGCCGCCGGGCGCACTCCGCGGCGCACAGCGGCTCGAGCAGGCGCAGACCCGCGGCCAGATCGCCCAGGTTGACCCGGCGGCCCTGCAGCGCCAGCCCGAGATGGTAGGCCGCCGAGGACTCATCGGGACGGTGCACCTCGGCCCCGCCGACGTTGCCCCGGCGCACGGTGACCAGGCCTTCGGTCTCCAGGATGCGGATCGCCTCGCGGATCGAGGGATAGCTGACCCCGAACTCGCTCACGAGCTGGTCCTGGGTCGGCAGCCGGGCCTCGCCGTCGCCGGCCAGGATCCTGGCCCTGAGCTCGGAAGCCACCGTCTCCGCGATGCGATGCTGCGGGACCCGGCCCCGCCGCATGGCCGTCACCCGGTCGCGCGCAGGGCAGAAGTAAGGGCCATGGTCCCTCAGCCTAGCGGACCCGAACCGTTATCTTCGCCAGCCTAGCAATCCTTACAAGGATTGCTATATCGTGACCGTAAATCACCAGGTGAACCGCTATATGCGCCCACTTCGTGGGGGGTGGCCGCAGGTGCTGGGCCCGCGTGGCGCGTGCTTGACCCGGTATAGA
>JBAPYC010000052.1:0-4798 GCA_049284535.1 Streptosporangiaceae bacterium | reverse complement strand
CGCCGAGACCAGCCTGCGTAACCTGGGCGTCGACCGGCTTGACCTGTATTACGCGCACATCGACGACCGTTCGGCCCCGCTGGCGGAGACCGTCGATGCCCTCGCCGGCCTTGCCGAAAGCGGCAAGGCCGGCCTGCTCGGTGCGAGCAACACGGCCACCTGGCGGATCGAACGGGCCCGCGGCCTGGCGCGCGCGGCGGGCCGCCCAGGTTACAGCTGCGTTCAGCAGCAGCACACCTACCTGCTCGCCCAGCCCGAACCCGGCCAGCTCAACCTGATCACCGAGGAGCTGCTCGACTACGCGCGCAGCGAGCAGCTAACCCTGCTCGCGTACTCGCCGCTGCTGGCCGGCGCCTACGCTCACCCAGACCGGTCCGTCCCCGCCGCTTACCAGCACGCAGCCAACCACGCTAGGCTCGCGACGCTCCGCGACGTCGCCGCCGCGCATGGCGCCACGCCGAACCAGGTCGTGCTCGCGTGGCTGCTGCACCGCCAGCCTGCGATCATCCCGATCCCGGGTGCGAGCAGCATCGCCCAGCTCGACGAGATCCTGGCCGCGACCGAACTGAAGCTGAACGCCGAAACCCTCGACCGGCTGGATAAGGCAGGCCGTTTCGCTAGCTGATCCCAGCTGGCGGTCAATGCTTGATTCGTGCATCCCGGCGGGCATGGCGCCGCGCTCGCGCGGAACAGCGATCCCGCCACGTGGTCGAACTACCCATCGGAGCATTCTTCTTATGTCCAAATCCATCGCTGTGTTCGGAGCCGGACCCGGCCTCGGCCAGGCTGTCGCCCGTCACTACGCGCGAGAGGGTTACGCCGTCACGCTGGTGGGCCGCCGCCCAGAGCGACTTGACCATCTGGCGAAGGACCTGGCCAGTGCCGGGGCAACCACGCACGTCATCACAGCCGACCTATCCGACACCGGCGCCACGCCCCGGCTGGCCGAGCAGATTCGCGCTAAGGCCGGCAACCTCGACGCCCTTTACTATGCACCCACCCCAGCCACCGGGTTCGTTCCCGCAGCCAACCTGACCCCACGGCACGCCCAGAGCTTCATGCCGCTGATCTTCTACACGATGCTGGCCCTCGTGCAGGAGTTCCTGCCGCACATGCTCGAGCAGGGGGACGGCGCCATCCTGACCGCGCAGGGCGGCAGCACCGTGCACGGCCTGCCGAACATGAGCGGCCCCAGTCCTGCACAGGCCGCCCAGCGCAACTACCTGCAAGCACTGCACGCCGAGGTAGCCGGCCAAGGCGTCTACGTCGGCATGCTCTACATCGGCGCAGCCATCAGGAACAGTGCCTTCCACACCGAGATGGAAAAGGCCAAAGCCGCGGGCGAGCCGGTCTGGGAAATGCCTACCGTCGACCCCGGACATCTCGCCGACCTGCTCTGGACTATGCACAGCACGAGGGAACAGCGGGAAGTCATCTATCCGTAGTATCGCGTGCCGTGGATCCGTTCCGTGAAGGTGGCTCCGCCAGCGTCGCGTGTCACCCGCCGGGACTTGCTGTGGCTGGATGGCTGGCACCCAGCTCGTCGGCCCAGTTTTGCCGTCGCCCGCTCCGGTATCGGGGAAGATCCGGGTTTTGGGGTAATTCCGGTGGATGATGGTCCACCGGATCCTCCCCGAAGCCCGGATCCTCCCCGTAAGTGTTACGCGTGGGACGAAAGGGGCGGGTGGAATGGACGGCGGAGTGGCGGTGGCAGGGAGCGCGCCGGCGGGGTGGCTGCGCCGCGGCGTGAGCGTCAGCGGCCGGTGAAGGTGGCTTTGCCGGGGCCGTTCTCCAGGAAGCTGCGCATGCCGTTCTTCTGGTCCTCGGTGCCGAACAGCGCCGCGAACTGCACCCGCTCGATCTCCAGGCCGGTGGCCAGGTCGACGCCCAGGCCGGCGTCGATGGCCTGCTTGGCCGCGCGCAGGGCCAGGGCCGGGCCGCCTGTGTACTGCTGCACCATCTCCTGGGCCGCGGTGTAGACGTCCGCGTCCGGCACGACCCGGTCGACCAGGCCGATCTGGTGCGCCTCGGCCGCGTCCACCATCCGGCCGCTGAACACGAGGTCCTTGGCCTTGGCCGGGCCGATCAGGCGGGACAGCCGCTGGGTGCCGCCGGCGCCGGGGATGATGCCGAGCAGTATCTCGGGCTGGCCGACCTTGGCCCGCTCCCCCGCCACCCGGAAGTCGGCGGCCAGGGCGAGCTCCATCCCGCCGCCCAGGGCGTAGCCGGTGATCGCGGCCACCACCGGCTTACCAATGCCGGCCACCAGCGACAGCGCCTCGTGCAGCCGCCCGGAGCGCAGGGCCATGTCGGCGTAGCCGGCCTCGGCCATCTCCTTGATGTCGGCGCCCGCGGCGAAGACCCGCTCGCCACCGTAGATGATCACCGCGCGGACCTCGTCCGAGGCCGTGGCCTCCCGGGCGGCGACCGCGATCTCGGCCGTCACCTGGTCGTTGAGCGCGTTGACCGGCGGGCGGTTCAGCCGGATGGTGCCGATGCCGTTGGCGATCTCCAGATTGACCAGTTCACCCATGCCGCTTTTCTATCGCAGGTCCCCGTTGGTCATGCCGGCCGGCCCCTCCGGGTAGGTGACCAGGCCAAGTTCGGCGCGGCTGTCGAGCAGCGGGTGGTTGGGCAGCACGCGGACGGTGTAGCCGAACGGGCCCGGCCGGTCCAGCGACACCTCACCGGAGAAGCGCGTCAGCGGGCCCGGCGTGGCCGCGGCCGGGGCATCCAGCGCGAGCGTCGCGTAGGACGGCGCGATGATCTCGTCTTCGGAGTCCGGGCGGCCGTAGACCACCTCCACCGCCACGTCGGCCGGCTCCAGCTCGCCCAGGTCCACCGAGACCCGCACGCTCAGGGCCGCGCCCAGGGCCTGCGGCAAGGCCCCGGCCGAGGTGGCCTCGACGTGCTCGATGCGGACCCGCGGCCAGGCTGCCTCCACCCGCTTCTTCCAGGTGGCCAGCTGCCGGGCCGGGCCGTAGCCCTCTGGGGCCAGCGCCCGGGAGGCGGCCGCGGCCGGCACGTAGAGCGTGTTCACGTACTCCCGGACCATCCGCTCGGCCTGGACCTTGGGACCGAGCGAGCGCAGCGTGTGCCGGATCCGCTCCACCCAGCCGAGCGGGACGCCGTCCGCGTCGCGGTCGTAGAACAGCGGCGCCACCGACTTGCCCAGCAGCTCGTACAGGGCGGTGGCCTCGAGCGCGTCGCGGCGGACGGTGTCGGTCACCCCATCGGCGGACGGGATCTCCCAGCCGTTCCCGCCGTCGTACCACTCGTCCCACCAGCCGTCCCGGACCGAGACGTTGAGCGCGCCGTTCAGCGCCGCCTTCATGCCCGAGGTCCCGCAGGCCTCCAGTGGCCGCAGCGGGTTGTTCAGCCACACGTCGCAGCCCTGGACCAGGGCGTGCGCCATGGCCATGTCGTAGTCGGGCAGGAACACGATCCGGCGCCGCACGTCCGCCCCGTCGCTGAACTGGACCATCTGCTGGATCAGGCCCTTGCCGCCCTCGTCCGCCGGGTGGGCCTTGCCGGCCACCACGATCTGGATCGGCTGCTCCGGGTCGTTCAGCAGCCTGGCCAGCTGCTCGGCGTCGTTGAGCATGAGCGTGAGCCGCTTGTAGGACGGCACCCGGCGGGCGAACCCGATCGTCAGCACGTTCTCGTCCAGGGCGTCGTCGATCCAGGTCAGCTCGGCGCCAGATGCGCCGCGCTGGCGCCAGGAGGCACGCAGCCGCCGCCGGACCTCGGCCACCAGCTGGGCCCGCAGCTGGTGCCGGGTACCGAAGAGCTCGGCGGCCGGGGCGACCGCGGCGCGTTCCCAGTCCCAGTCGGTGGCGTCGTCCGATCCCCCGGTCAGGGCCAGGACGTCGCCCGACACCCAGGTGGGGGTGTGCACGCCGTTGGTGACCGAGCCGATCGGCACCTCGCTGGTGTCGAAGCCCGGCCACAGGCCGGCGAACATCTCCCGGCTGACCTGGCCGTGCAGCAGCGAGACGCCGTTGACCCGCTGGGCCAGCCGCATGCCCATGACCGCCATGTTGAACACGTCCGGGTCCCCGCCCGGGTAGGTCTCGGCGCCCAGCGCGAGCACCCGGTCGACCGGCAGCAGCGGGTCGCCGGCGAACACGCTGCGGATCAGGCTGGCCTCGAACCTGTCGATGCCCGCCGGGACCGGCGTGTGCGTGGTGAAGACGGTGCCCGCCCGGCCCACCTCGAGCGCCTCGTCGAAGCTCAGCCCCTGCGCGGCGTACTCGCGGATGCGCTCCAGGCCGAGGAAGCCGGCGTGCCCCTCGTTGGTGTGGAACACCTCGGGGGCCGGGTGGTCGCGCAGCGCGCAGAAGGCGCGGACCGCACGCACCCCGCCGATGCCGAGGAGCAGTTCCTGGCGGAGCCGGTGGTCGCTGCCGCCGCCGTACAGCCGGTCGGTGACCTCACGCAGGTCGGTGTCGTTGTCCTCCACGTAGGAGTCGAGCAGCAGCAGCGGGACCCGGCCCACCTGGGCCACCCACACCTGGGCGGCCAGCTCGCGCCCGCCGAGCCCCACGGTCACCCGTACCGGGGCGCCGGCGTCGTCGCGCAGCAGCTCGAGTGGCAGGCCGTTCGGGTCGTCGGAGGGATAGCGCTCACGCTGCCAGCCGTCGGGCGACAGCGACTGGGTGAAGTACCCGTGCCGGTACAGCAGCCCGACCCCGATCAGCGGCACGCCCAGGTCGCTGGCCGACTTGAGGTGGTCACCGGCCAGGATGCCCAGGCCGCCGGAATACTGCGGCAGCGCGGCGGTGATGCCGTATTCGGG
>JBAPYC010000051.1:0-6288 GCA_049284535.1 Streptosporangiaceae bacterium | reverse complement strand
GGGTAAGGCCGGGCGGGTGGGCTAGGGGCCGGGGTGGCAGTGGGAGGCGGGCGGCGGGACGTCCAGGGTGGGGTTGCGGTCGTAGAAACCGGTCGGCTTCAGGACGAAGCCGCAGCGGGCCACCGGCATGACAGGCCAGTCCTCGGGGCGCGGGACGTGGGTGGGGCCGAAGGTGTGCCACACCACGATGTCGGTGCCGTCGATGTCGCGGTCGCCCGCGGCAAAGGCGGGCAGACCTGCGCCACCGGGATGCTGGTTCACGTAGTCGCCGGCCGGGAAGCGCTGGTCCGGGTCGTAGCGGGTGACCCACAGGTGGTTGGTCGCGAACCCGGCGCGCGCGGCCAGCGGGGACTGCGGGTCGGCCAGCAGCGCCGGTGTGGGCTCCGGGTAGAGCGTGTAGCTGGTCGGGCGGCCGAACCGGTTCTGCTGCTCGGTGCTGATCACCCGCCATACCCGGCCGCGGGCACCGTCGGCGCGGCGGCCCGCCTGCGACTCCGTCTTCAGCCGGGTGACCTGCTGCACGATGGCGTTGCCGTACGGGTTGTCCGGCCCGATCGGCAGGCCGGTGACGTCGACCTCCTCGACCGCATTGGGCAGGCCGTCCACGGTCATGTCCAGGCGGGCGCTGAACAGGTGCTGGTGCACGGCACCGGCCAGGCCGGGGGCGACCTGCGTGGAGTAGGCGTGCTCCCGGCCTTCCGCGTCGGGCCCGGGATACGCCGAGGTGAACAGGACCCCGGTCGCCTTGACCTCGAGCTCGATCGTGCCGTCCAGGTAGAAGTACCAGTAGAAGCCGTAGTCGTAGTTGCCGACCGTGCTGAAGTAGGAGACCACCAGCCGGCGCTGGCGCCGGGTCTGGACCGAGCCGTTGAAGATGTCGGTGTGCTTCCACAGGACGCCGGAGTCCTCTTCGTGAATGCAGATCGCGTTCTTCACCGTCCGGGGCTGGCCGGTGTCGTCGGTCACCGTGGCGTCCAGGTAGGCGATCTCGCCGAGGCAGTCGCAGCCGAGCTCGAGCGGGTTGACGAACTTGCCGACCAGGTACTCGCCGGTGTCGAAGTAGGCCTGCCAGTAGCGGAACTTCGGGTCGCCGTAAGGCACGACCATCTCGGGAATCGAGGCCCGGTAGATCACCGGCCGCTCCCGGTCGCCCTCGTGCAGGCTGACCTGGTGCAGCGTCAGCCCCTCGCGGGCGTCGAAGCCGATCCGCATGGACCAGTCCTGCCAGCGCAGCTCGTGTCCGTCCAGGGTGAAGCTGGGCCCCTCGGGCTGGGTGATCTCGATCGGCCGCAGCGTCGTGCGGTGCGGTCCGCGCACGGCCTCGTCGTCGTAGTCACCCGACTCCTGCGGCACCGGGAGCTCGAACTCGTCGGTGACCTTGAAGACCTTCTTCTCGATCAGGTCCACATAGGCGGCCAGCCCGTCCACCGGATGAGCCCAGACCAGAGCGTGCTCGCTGGCCTGGATGAACGCGAGTACCCGCACCATCCGCCGCCGGTCGTCCTCGGCCGGCCCGAACGCGCCCGCGGTGATCGGGCAGCACCGGACCTGGCTGAGGTCGTCGTAGCCGCGCCTGGCCATCGCCGCCCGCCAGTCCGGGTCGGCCTTGACGATCTCGTCCACAGCCAGGAAGTCGCTGTCGATGATCGGCAGCTGGCCGTCGGTGCGCGGGTCGAGCGTGTACACGCTGACCACCTGGCGGGTGGCCAGCGACACCACCACGTCACTGGACTCCCCGGTGCCGGTGTTGACCAGGAACGCCCGCAGCCTCCGGTCGGTGGCCGCGCCGGCCAGCACCTCGTCCTTGGGTGCCTCGGCGAGCCCGTAGTACGCGAACCTGACGGGGTCGGTCAGCAGCCCCGCCGCCGCCAGGATCTCGCGGCCCGCCAGGTATTCCTGCGCCGTGGCCGGGTCGAGCGGGTGCGCCGGCGGGCGGCCCGTGGCCTCGGCGCGGATGGCGGTGTCGGTCATGCGGATCTCCCAGTTGGCTGCGGGGCGTTCGGCGGCGGGCGCGCTGGTTACTCGTCCGCGACGATCGAGCCGACCCGCTCCCCCAGGCCGGGGTCGCGCCGGACCAGGATCAGGGCGTAGACGACCGACACCACGATCACGCCGAGCGCGGCGTACGGGAACCAGTCGTAGGGCTGGGGCTGCGGCGGCTTGCACAGGTAGTAGATGGGGACGGCGATGGCGACCATGCCGAGGATCGGCAGCACGATGTGCTTGATCACGCTGAACTCCTGCGGCCGGTACTTGCGGTAGTAAAACGGCAGGGCCAGGTTGGCCAGGAAGTACACGACCAGGATCAGGATCGTGCCCATCGTGCTGGACTCAAAGAAGAAGTTCAGCGCACTCAGGCTGTTGCCGTGGCCGCCGATCCAGTGACCCAGGGCCCAGCCCAGGATGAGCACGCTGGCGATGGCGACGAACGTGATGATGGCGTTGACCGGGGTGCGGCGGACCGGGTGCACGTGGCCGATCCAGCGTGGCAGCAGGCCCTCGCGGCCGGCGTTGAAGACCAGCCGGCACTGCGAGTTCACCGCGGCGATGAGCACACCCAGGGTGGAGGTCAGCCCGGCCAGGTATGCGACGAAGGTCAGCCAGGTCGCCACGCTGTGGGCGACGTTGATGAACGGAATATCGGCGCTCGTGAGTGCCGTGACGTTATATCCGAAGGCAGAGACCGTGGAGTAGGACAGGAGCAGGTACGTGACGGCCATGAGGGCGATGGACATGAACACGGCCCGGGGCACGTTGCGCCGTGGGTTGTTGGTTTCCTCGGCCAGTGCCGCCGAGTTCTCCCAGCCGATAAACAGGTAGACGCCCAGCGGGAAGGCCAAGGCCAGGCCGCTGAAGTGGTTGGTGATGTGGCTGGGCTCGAACGGCACGCCGGACAGGTGGCCGCCGTTCTTGATCAGCGCGGCGATCGACACGACCAGCAGCACCAGCAGTTCGAAGCCGAAGAAGAAGCCGGCCAGCTTGGTCGACACGGCCACGCCGCGGAACATCATGAACATGGCGCCGGCCGTGAAGATGGCGGAGAAGACGATCCACGGGATGTTCGTGCCCGTGTAGTACTGGATCATGATGGACAGGAACCCGCCGGAGATGACCAGCACCGACGAGATCGCGATGATGTAACCCGCTCCGCACAGCAGCGCGGTGGTCACGGCGCTGGTGCCGCCGAACGTCTTGCCCACGAACGTGATGAAGCCGCCCGTGCTCGGCTGCGCCCGGGAGAACTGCGACAGCGTATTGCCGAGCAGTGCGATGGCGATGATGGCGACGACGATGACCAGCGGCGAGGCGATGCCGGCCGCGAGCACGATCCCGGCGAAGCCGAAGTAGAAGCTGTAGGCCGGGCCGATGTTGGCCATCGTCGAGGCCGAGATATCGATCAGTCCGAGCGCGCCGCGATGCAGCCGCTCGGCAGACTCTGGCGATTTGGTTTCCGTGAACGGAACCGGTGCCGCCGCATCGCTCATGTGCACACTCCCTTATCAGGCCTGAGCGGGCTAGCTGGTACGGAATTAGTAGGGATAATGCGCGGGGCCGGGGTTGACGGTCAACCAGCGGCGTTCGGTAAATTCCTCGATGTTGGCATCACCGCCGGACCTACCGCCCAAACCGGATTGGCCGCTGCCGCGGGCCTGCGGAACTGGCCGTCGACGAAGACGGCTTCCTGCCACTGCTGCGATCCCATGCCACCGTCCCTGGTTCCGCTCCCGGTCCAGCCTGGCAAGCGCTTTCCCGATTGCGGCAAAACGTACCCGATCCGCGGGCTCGCGCGCAAGGGTCAGCCAGCGGATGCAAAGGCCAGGCGGCGGCGGGGGCGGTCAGCTGGCAGGCGGGCGCGGGACGGTGCTTTCCCGCAGGATGACCTCACCCGGCACCGGGATGACCCGGGGTGCGGGAACAGGAGCGGCCAGGGTCCCGGGATCAGCGTCCTCGGACAGGATCAGGGCGGCGGCCATCTCCCCCATCTGCTTCAGCGGCAGCCGCACCGTGGTCAGCGGCGGGTACACGTCGCGCAAGGTGGCGATGTCGTCGAACCCGGCCAGCGCGATATCGGCCGGGACCTGCAGGCCGCTGGCCCGGAGCCG
Organism: Streptosporangiaceae bacterium; assembly: GCA_049284535.1. GTDB lineage: Bacteria > Actinomycetota > Actinomycetes > Streptosporangiales > Streptosporangiaceae > Palsa-504. The sequence continues at coordinate 2,185 of JBAPYC010000051.1, read as the reverse complement.
GGCCAGCGCGCCCAGGGCCATCACGTCGGTGACCGCGAACACGCAGTCCGGCAGCTCGCCGTCCGCGGCCAGGATGGCACTCATCGCCTCGTATCCGCCGTCCCGGCTGAACGGCCCGTGGATGATCGCGGCCGCCGGCAGCGGCACTGACCAGGCAGCCAGGCCGGCCCGGAAACCCTCCAGCCGCTCCTGCGCCGTGAGCAGGCCGCGCGGGCCCGCCAGCACCGCGAAGCTGCGGTGCCCGAGCGCCACCATGGCGTGGGCCAGGGCCTGCGCACCCGCGGCGTTTTCCGGCCGGACCGTGTCCACGCCGAGCAGGTCCTGGCCGACGGTCACGGCACGCCCGCCGGAGCCGGTGAACGCGGCGATCTCGGCCCGCAGCGCCTGCCGGGCCGCGGTGTCGTCGGTCCGGCTGCCGATCAGGATCACCGCCCGGGCCCGCTGCGACCGCATCAGCGCGACGTACTCGCGCTCGGCCCCCTCGGTGGCCAGGGTGCTGGACATGCAGACCAGCAGCTGCTGCGCGCCAGCCGCCTCGATCAGGCCGGATGCGATCGAGGAGAAGTAGGGGTCGGCGATGTCGTGCACGACCACGCCGATCATCGTGCTCTGCCCGGTGGCGACCGCCCGGGCCTGCAGGTTCGCCGTGTAGCCGAGCTCGGCCACGGCCTGGTTGACCCGATCGGCCAGCTGCGCCCCGACCCGCCGTGAGCCCTCGTTCACCACCCGGGACGCTGTCGTCAGGGAGACCCCGGCCCGGTCGGCCACATCCTGCAGCGTGACCCGCTCGCGCACCAGCCCTCCCTCCCCGGCTGACCCGGACCGGCCGCTTGACCCCGGCTTCCGGGCCGACCTAGTCTGGGAAAGCACTTTCCCGCCGGTGCTCAGGTTAGCACCGTACGTCGCCGACCGAAGGCTTGAAGTCATGACGCGCAAGGTCATCCACATCGCCGTGAACGGTGTCACCGGCCGGATGGGATACCGCCAGCACCTGGTGCGCTCGCTGCTCAGCATTCGCGAGCAGGGCGGTGTCCGGCTGGAAGACGGCACCACCATCTTCCCCGAGCCGATCCTGGTCGGGCGGAACGAGGAGCGGCTGCGGGCCATCGCCGAGCGGCACGGCCTGGAGCGCTGGACCACCAGCCTGGATGAGGTGCTCGGCGATCCCGAAGTCGACGTGTACTTCGACACCCAGGTGACCAGCGCGCGCGAGACCGCCCTGCTCCAGGCGATCGAGGCGGGCAAGCACGTCTACACCGAGAAGCCGCTCGCCGGCACGCTCGAGGGCGCGCTGCGGCTGGCCCGGGCGGCCAAGGCGGCCGGCATCACCAACGGGGTGGTGCACGACAAGCTGTTCCTGCCAGGCGTGCTGAAGCTGCAGCGGCTCCTGCACGAGGGTTTCTTCGGCCGGGTCCTGTCGGTCCGGCTGGAGTTCGGCTACTGGGTCTTCGAGGGGGACGAGATACCGTCCCAGCGGCCGTCGTGGAACTACCGGGCGGAGGAGGGCGGCGGCATCGTCCTGGACATGTTCCCGCACTGGCAGTACCTGCTCACCGACCTGTTCGGGCCGATCAGCGCGCTGTACGCCCGGAACACGACGCACATCCCGCGGCGCTGGGACGAGGCCGGGCAGCCGTACAAGCCGACCGCGGACGACGCCGCCTACGCGGTGCTGGAGTTCGCCAGCGGCGCGTTCGCCTCGGTGAATTCCTCCTGGGCGGTCCGGGTCAACCGCCAGGAACTGCTCGAGCTGCAGGTAGACGGCACGGTGGCCAGCGCGGTGGCCGGGCTGCGGGACTGCGCCGTGCAGCACCGGGTATCCACCCCGATGCCGGTGTGGAACCCGGACCTGCCGGACCCGATCGATTACCAGGCGCTGTGGTCGGACATCCCGGACAACATGACCTTCGGCAACGGGTTCAAGGTGGAGTGGGAACTGTTCCTGAAGTGCGCGTCGGAGGGGCGGCCATTCGCCTGGGACTTCGCCGAGGGTGCCAAGGGCCTGCAGCTGGCCGGCCTGGCCCTGCAGTCCTCGGCCGAAGGCCGGCGGCTCGACGTGCCTGCCCTGGCCATCTGAGGTGAGCGCCAGCATCTGGCTGCCCGGCCGGGACGAGCCGCTGGTCATCGGCGAGCCCGGCTGGGCCGCCGGCTACCCGCCGCCGGTCTCGCGCCGGGTGTTCGCGGC
>JBAPYC010000050.1:0-3200 GCA_049284535.1 Streptosporangiaceae bacterium | reverse complement strand
GACCGCGGCCGCCGACGCCAGGACCAGGCCAACCGCGAGCACGGTCACCGGCCGCCACACTGCCCGCAGCTCCCGCCAGGGCAGCTCCTCGCTGGCCGCGTACAGCAGCGGCGGCAGGACCACCAGGCTGACCACCTGCGGTGTCACCCGGATGGCGGGGACCCCAGGCAGCAGCCCGACGATGAGGCCGGCGATCACCAGCAGGGACGGTGCCGGCACCCGGAGCCGGCCGGCAAACGCGGCGACCACCGTACCCAGCACCACCAGGAACAAGATGGTCTCGACAGCGCGCACCTGTTATCCCCGTCCGCTTTATCCCCGTCCGCTCGATCCGCCGGATGAGTGCCGACCAGACTTCCCGGCGCGCCCGGCTTCAGCCTATCCCGGGGCGTGAACGGGCACCGGCTGCGATTCCTGCTGGGGCGACCGGGGACGGGACCGGGGACGCGGGATTAGGGCCTAGAGACTGGAGACTGCCCGGCGGACAGCGCCGTAAATGCCGGACATATCGGGCTCTGGTAGGCCAGGCTGGTGGCAGGAAGGCCGAAGCCGGAAGCGACCGGGCACGAGAGGGACGTGATAGTCGTGGGCCGACACCGGCGGACGCGGGTCATCAGCTGGCTGCAGATCAGGCTGCGGATCGCCGGCGCCGTGCTGCTGGCCACCTCGGCCGGCATCCACCTGTACCTGTACCTGACCGGGTACCGGTCCATCCCGACCATCGGCTGGCTGTTCCTGGTGCAGTTCGTGGTGGGGTTCTCGCTGACCATCGCGGCGCTGGTGACCCGCAGCCGGCTAGCCGCGGGCGCCAGCGCGCTCTTCGCGCTGTCCACGCTGAGCGCGTACCTGCTGGCGGTGTGGATCGGGCTGTTCGGCTTCAAGGAGATCCGCACCCGGGCCGGGATCGCGGCCGGCCTTATCGAGGTGGCCGCGTTCGGGGTGCTGGCCCTGGCCGCGATCGCAGCGGGTCCCGCGAGCCAGGCTGCCGGGCCGCCGCGGCGCGGCCGCATGCTGGCGCGGATCCAGACGGCCATGTCGATGCTGGTCGGCCTGGTCGGCGCCGTTTCCGTGGCCGCCCTGGCCCTGCTGGGCGTGGCGCTGGCCAACGCAGGCGGGTCCCCGGCGTCCGCAGCCACCACCGGGATCACCGTGAAGACCACGCACATCAACGGGGCTACCGTGCTCACCAACGCCCGCGGCCTGACGCTGTACTGGTTCACGCCCGACACCAGGTCCGCGTCAAGGTGCACCGGCACGTGCGCCGTCTACTGGCCGCCGGTGCCCGGCGGCCTCAAGGCCGGCCCGGGCGTCACCGGCCAGCTGGGCACGATCAAGCGCTCAGGCGGCACCCTGCAGGCGACCTACGATGGCCACCCGCTGTACACCTACCTTGGCGACCACAGCCCGGGCCAGGCCCGGGGCAACAACCTCGACCTCGACGGCGGCATCTGGTACGAGATCCGCGTCTCCGGCTGAGCCCGGCCAGCCCAGCCCGGTAACCAGCGTGCAGCTGGGATCGCCGCGGCCCGCCGGCAGCAGGGTGCCCTAGGCCGAAGTTGCCGTAGCTCTGCGTAGAGATTCCTGTCCTGACCTGCATACACGGTACGTTCCGGGTTATGTAGTGTAGCCAGGAAAATCTTGGATTTTGGATGCGTCAAACAGCATTCACCGATATCATCGGGGTCATGGCAGGACATGCAGCGGCGATGCACGTGGCCAGGATCCGCAGCGGCTACACCGACAAGGAAGGCCGGCGGCACGACTACGAGTCGCGGTACCTGCGGCGCACCTACCGCGACGGCGCCCAGGTCAAGCACGAGACGCTGGCGAACCTGTCCGGGCTGCCGGAAGCCGTGACCGACTCGATCGAGGCGGCGCTGAAAGGCACCGCGCTGGTCCCCGCCGACCGCGCGGTGACGATCCTGCGGTCGCTGCCGCACGGGCACGTCGCCGCCGTGCACGCGATGGCCGTCAAGCTCGGGCTGCCCGCGCTGCTCGGCCCGCCCTGCGCCGAACGCGACCTCGCGCTGGCCCTGGTCATCTCCCGGGTCGTCGCCCCGGCCTCCAAGCTGTCCACCCTGACCTGGTGGGACGACACCACCCTGGGCGCCGGCCTCAGCGCCGGCACAGTGCCGGCGGGCCGCCTCTACGCGGCGATGGACTGGCTGGGACACCGGCAGGACGCGATCGAGGCGAAACTCGCCCGCCGCCACCTGGCCCCCGACGCCAACCCGGCGCGGATGGCGCTGTTCGACCTGTCCAGCTCGTGGCTGGAAGGACGGCACTGCCCGCTGGCCGCCCGCGGGTACTCCCGGGACGGCAAGAAAGGCCGGCTGCAGATCGAGTACGGGCTGCTCACCGACCCCGAAGGCCGCCCCGTCGCGGTCCGGGTGTTCCCCGGCAACACCGGCGACCCGGCCGCGTTCACCGAGATCGTCCAGGTGGTGCGGGACAAGTTCGGGCTGGCCAAGATGGTCATGGTCGGGGACCGAGGCATGATCACCTCCGCCCGGATCCAGGCCATGAACCAGGCCGGCGACGGGACGGCGCGGCTGGAGGGTGACACCTATGAGTGGATCACCGCGCTGCGCGCCCCGGCCATCCGCAAGCTGATGGCCGACGACGGCCCGCTCCAGCTGTCCCTGTTCGATCAGCAGGACCTGGCCGAGATCACCTCCGAAGACTTCCCCGGCGAGCGGCTCATCTGCTGCCGCAACCCGGTCCTGGCCGCAGAACGCGCCCGCAAGCGCGAGGACCTGCTGACCGCCACCGAGAAACTGCTGGCTCCGCTGATCGCCCGGGTGCAGGCCGGGCGGCTGGCCGGCGCCGCCAGGATCGGCGTCGAGGCCGGCAAGGTGATCACCAAGTACAAGATGGGCAAGCACTTCGACCTCGCCATCACCGATGACAGCCTCACCGTCACCCGCCGGCAAGACCAGATCGATGCCGAAGCCGCCCTGGACGGCATCTACGTGCTGCGCACCCCCGTCCCCGACGGCCAGCTGGACGCCCCCGGCGTGGTATCGGCCTACAAGAACCTGTCCCGGGTCGAACGCGACTTCCGCGCCATCAAGTCCGATGACCTTGACCTGCGGCCGGTCTTCCACCGCCTGGAAGAACGCGTCAAGGCGCACGTGCTGATCTGCATGCTCGCCGCCTACCTCACCTGGCACCTGCGCAAAGCCTGGGCGCCGTTGACC
>JBAPYC010000049.1:0-23216 GCA_049284535.1 Streptosporangiaceae bacterium | reverse complement strand
GCCGCTGGCTGGCCTGCTGATTCCGGTCGCCGCCGCCGTGCGGGGGCCGCGCGCCACGCCCGGGCGTCCCAGGATCCCGGCCGCGCAGCCTGGCTCCAGGCTCGCCGCCGTATGGCCTGTTCGGGCGTGCTTCGCGCCATTGGGGCTCGCTCATATGTGCTTCGGATGTTAGTCGTTGCGCATTGGTAACGGGGCCGCGAAGGTAGGCTTCGACCGACGCTACCCATCCGGAGCTGGGACTGCTAAGGAAAATGGCATGGTTAGGCCGGGCTCTTCGGCCCCGTTGTGGGGTGCCGCCGGAAAAGCGGGATATGCCCTCAGTTGTGTCGCCGCCGCCCTGGTTCTCGCGGTTAGTGGCTTTTCCTATTTCGTCGTCCGCGACGTGAGCAGCATCGGCGGCTCGCACGCGATTGTCAGCGGGCCGTCGATCGGCGCGCAGAACATCCTGCTCATGGGGCTGGAGAGCAGGACCGACTGGAACGGCAACATCCTGCCGAATAACATCCTCAACGCCCTGCACGCCGGCAGCCGTCAGGGCGTGGAGGACGGGGTGGGCGGCAACGCCACCAACACGCTGATCCTGATCCACATCCCGGCCGGCGGGAAGAAAGCTGTAGGTTTCTCGATCCCGCGCGATGACTGGGTCACCTACCCCGCCACCTACGACGGCCAGACCGCGGGCAAGGTCGACCAGGCGTACGGCGATGCCCTGGCCGAAGAAGAGACGCAGTTCCGCCAGCAAAACCCGCACGCGACCCAGAATCAGGTTGCCTTCCAGGGCAACGAGGCGGGCCGGGCCGCCACGGTGGCGACGGTGCAGTCGCTGACCGGCGTGCACATCGACCACTTCGCCGAGGTCAACCTGGACGGGTTCTACGAGCTGGCCAACGTGCTCGGCGGCGTGGAGGTCTGCCTCAGCCACCCGGTCCCGCTGGACACCTACTCCGGCTTCTACGCCAAGAAGGCCGGTTACCAGCACCTGGACGCCAAGATGGCGCTGGCCTTCGTCCGCCAGCGGCACGGGCTGACCAACGGCGACCTGGACCGCACCCACCGCCAGCAGGCCTTCCTCGACTCGGTGATGCAGCAACTGCGCACCGATGGGGTGCTGAGCGACCTGACCAAGATCAATTCGCTGCTGTCGGTGGCCAAGCAGTACGTGATCACCGACTCCGGCTGGGACCTGCTCGACTTCGCTACCCAGATGCGCGGCCTGAACAGCAGCGACCTCACCTTCCGCACGCTGCCGATCCAGGCTTACGCGACCATCGACGGCCAGGATGCCAATCAGGTGGACCCGGCCCAGATCAAGCAGATCGTGCAGGAGGTCTTCTACCCGCCGGCGCCCAGCCCGTCCAGCTCGGCCGGCTCGAAGAGCTCGGTCAAGCCCAAGCCGACCGTCACGGACAACCCGAGCCTGACCACCGTGGACGTGTACAACGGCGGCAGCACCCCCGGTCTGGCCGGGCAGGTCTCATCCGCGCTGGTCAAGGACGGGTACAACCCCGGGCTGGTCGGCAACACCACGGCCGTGTCCGCCACCCAGGTGCTGTACGGCGCGGGGTCGTCGGCCAGCGGGATTAAGATCGCGTCGATGTTCGGCGTCTCCGCGACGGCCAGTTCCACGCTGGCCGCCGGGCACGTCGAGGTCATGCTGGGCGCCGGGGCCACCGTGCCCGGCGCCAGCTCGCCGGCGGCGTCGTCCAGCTCGGCGACCGCCGTCCCCACTACCGGCGCCCAGGGCGGCGCGGTCAACGCGAAGAACGGCATTCCCTGCGTGGACTGACCCGCTCCGGCCGCACGAGCGGCCGGACCTGCGCTAAGCGGCGCAACTGCTCGGGCTACGCTTGAACCATGGGCAAGATCCGGGTGATCGTCGCGAAGGCCGGCCTTGACGGCCACGACCGCGGCGCCAAGGTCGTGGCCCGCGCGCTGCGCGACGCCGGGGTGGAGGTCATCTACACGGGCCTGCACCAGACGCCGGAGCAGATCGTCGCCGCCGCGATCCAGGAGGACGTGGACGCGATCGGGCTGTCGATCCTGTCCGGCGCGCACATGACACTGTTCAGCAAGGTCATCGAGCTGCTGAAGGAACGGGATGCCTCCGACATCGTGGTGTTCGGCGGCGGCATCATCCCGGATGAGGACATCGCCGAGCTGACCCGGATGGGCGTGGCCCGGATCTTCACCCCCGGCGCTCCGACCACCGACATCGTCGCCTGGGTGAACGCCGAATTCGGCTCCCAGCCCGCCGGCACCCAGGCCTAGCCCCAATGCCGGGGAGTTAAGGGCCGGGTGCGGGGGTCAAGTACTGGTTTCGGCGTGTCGTAGCGTCGTGGCAACGGAGGTCCGGTTAGACCGGAATCTGCCAAGATAACCCGTCGGTGAGGACCTCCGTTGCGCGTTCAGTCTGCCATCAGCACTGCTGTCATGACCATTACCAGGACGATTACGGTCGCGGCGGGGGTGTTCGCGCCAGGGCACCTGGGTGAGCTGACGCAGGTGATCCCGTTTGAGCTGGTGGACGGGGTGCTGGCTGATACCCGGGCCACTCAGCGGCGGCTGCGGCTGCTGCCGTCGCGGGTGGGGGTCTACTTCGTGCTGGCGCTCGGGCTGTTCCCGCGGAAGGGCTACCGGGGCGTGTGGGCGGAGCTGACCGCGGCCCTGGACGGGCTGGGACTTGCCGTGCCCTCGGCCAAGGCGCTGCGGGACCTGCGGCGGCGCCTGGGTGCGGCGCCGCTGAAGGCACTGTTCGAGGCGCTGGCCGGCCCGGTGGCCTGGCCGCGCATGCCCGGGGTGCGCTGTGGCCGGTACCGCACCGTTTCCTTCGACGGGTGCAGGACGATCAAGGTCCCCGACACGCCGCGCAACCGCAGCTGGCTGGGCAAGGTGAACGCAGCGCTCGGCGAGACCGGCTACCCGGTTATGTTGCTGATGACGCTGGTGGAGACCGGCACCCGCGCGCTGCTCGGCGCGGTATTCGGGTCCACCTCCGTCAGTGAGCTGGACTGGGCGCGCCAGCTGCTGCACCTGCTGGATGAGTCCATGCTGGTACTGGCCGATCGCGGCTTTGACGCCGGGACGTTCCTGGCCGAGCTCGCCGCGACCAGAGCCCAGTTCCTGGTCCGGCTGACCGCATGCCGCCGCCCGCCGGTCCTGCGCCACCTGCCCGACGGATCCTTCCTCTCGCTGATCGGCGGGGTGAAGGTCCGGATCATCACCGCCGAGGTGAGGGTCACCTGTCATGACGGCACCACCTACGGCGGCACCTGGCGGCTGGCCACCACCCTGCTCGATCACCGCGCCTACCCCGCCGGGGCGCTGATGAGGCTGTATCACGAGCGGTGGCAGCACGAGATCGCCTACCTCGCGCTGCGCCACACCCTGCTGGCCGGCCGGGTGCTGCGCTCATGTGACCCCGAAGGCCTCAAGCAGGAAATGTGGGCCCTGCTGGCCCTGTATCAGGCACTGCGGATCGCCGCCACCGACGCCATCGCCACCGTGCCAGGCACCGATCCCGACCGGGCCAGCTACCAGGTCGCCGTTGAGACCGCCCAGATACTGGTCGCCAGCGCCTGCCACGTCGTGACCGGCGCAGCGGACCTGGCCGGCGGCATCGGCCGCGCCATCCTGGACAGCCTGCACCCGCCGCGCCGCCCGCGCGTCTGCGCCCGGCGGGTCAAATCCCCGCTGTCCCGCTGGAACAAGCATCCACCCGGCAAACCACGCACCTGCCTGCGGATCACCCAGATCACCACCACGATCCATGCAGGGAATCCCCAACAAGCGACACGCCGCCAGCAGCACGTGACAACCGTCAGAAGCCCTTAACTTCCCGACATTGGGCCTAGCCCGCGCGGGCCCTACAGGCCCAGCTGCCGCGCGATGAGCATCCGCTGCACCTCGCTGGTGCCCTCGCCGATCTCCAGGATCTTCGCGTCCCGGTAGAACCGCCCGACCGCGCAGGAGTTCATGAACCCGTAGCCGCCGAATACCTGGGTGGCCGCGCGGGCGTTGTCCATGGCCGCGTTGGAGGACACGAGCTTGGCGATGGCCGCTTCCTTCTTGAACGGCTCGCCGCGCAGCATCTTGGCGGCCGCGGCGTAGTAGGCCAGCCGCGCGGTGTGCGCACGGGCCTCCATGTCGGCGATGGTGAACTGGATGGCCTGGTAGTGCCCGATCGGGTGGCCGAACGCCTCCCGCTCGCGCGCGTAGCGCAGCGACTCGTCCACGCAGCCCTGGGCGAGCCCGGTGGCCAGCGCGGCGATCGCGATGCGGCCCTCGTCCAGGATCGACAGGAACTGCGCGTACCCGCGGCCGCGCTCGCCGACGAGATTCTCCGCGGGCACCCGCACGTCGTCGAAGAACAGCTCGCGGGTGTCGGAGGCGCTCCAGCCGACTTTGGAGTACTTCGGCGCGACCCGCAGGCCCGGCGTGCCCGCCGGGACGATGATCGAGGAAATCTGCCGCTCGCCGGTCAGCGCGGTCACCGTGATCAGGGCGGTGATGTCGGTGCCGGAGTTGGTGATGAAGGCCTTGGACCCGTTGATCACCCACTCCTCGCCGTCCAGGCGGGCCGTGGTGCGGGTGGCGCCGGCGTCCGAACCTCCGCCGGGCTCAGTAAGGCCGAACGCACCCAGTTTCTCGCCTGCCGCCAGAGCTGGCAGCCACAGCTGCTTTTGCGCCTCGGTGCCGAACCGGTAAATCGGCATAGCCCCGAGCGAGACCCCGGCCTCGAGCGTGATGGCCACGGAGGAGTCGACCCGGGCCAGCTCCTCCAGGGCCAGGCACAGGGCGAAGTAGTCCCCGCCCATGCCGCCGTACTCCTCGGCGATCGGCAGGCCGAACAGGCCCATCGCGCCCATCTTGGCCACGATCTGGTACGGGAACTCGCCCCGCTCGTAGAGCTCGCCGATGACCGGGGCGACCTCCTTGCGGGCGAACTCCTCCACGGTGGCGCGCAGCGCCGCCTGCTCCTGCGTCAGCGTCAGGTCCATCAGTGCTCCCGTCCCTAGGTGGGCTCGTGTCGTTCGGCGGGCTCGACCACCGCCAGCACGGCGTCCCTGGCCACGGTCGCGCCCGGCTTGGCGCGCAGGTCGCGCACGATGCCGTCCACCGGGGCGGCCAGGACATGCTCCATTTTCATCGCCTCGACCACGAGCAGCCGCTGCCCGGCCACCACGGCCTGGCCCTCGGCTACCTCGACCACCGTCACCGTGCCCGGCATCGGTGAGACCACCGGGCCACCCGACCCCGCGGACGCCGCGGCCGCGGCGTCCAGCGGGGCCTGCTCCCGGACCGCCCAGGCCTGGCCGTCCCGGCCGAGCCACAGTGTGGCCCCGTCCTGGGCGACGGCGTAATCGCGGGTGACCCCGTCCACCGTCACCGGCACCCGGCCACCGGACCCCGGGAAGCCGGCCCGCACGCGGACCGGGTCCGCGTCGCCGGCCACCACGATCGCGTCGGCGGCCCGGCCGCGTGCGCGGACCTCGGCCGGCTCGGTGCTGCCGACTGCGGTCCCGCTGACGGTCATCCGCCAGGTTGTCCAGGCGGGTTCCCCGACCCGCCATCCGCCCGGGATGTCGAACGGGTCGATGACGTCTCCCGATGGTTCCAGCGCGGCCAGGGCCAGCCCGGCCGCGGCGGGCAGCAGGTCGGCAGGCAGCCCGGCGTGGACCAGGCCGTCCAGGCGCCGGCCCACCAGGCCGGTATCGAGCCGGCCGGCCCGGACGTCGGGGTCGGCGAGCAGGGCGCGCAGGAAGGCAGTGTTCGTGCCCAGGCCCAGCACGACGACCTCGCCCAGCGCGGCGTGGAGCCGCGTCAGCGCCTCGGCCCGGTCCGCTCCGTGCGCGATCACCTTGGCCAGCATGGGATCGTAGTCGCTGCCCACGACGCTGCCCGCCGTGATCCCGGCGTCGACTCGGACCCCGTCGGGCCAGCTCAGCGCCAGCACCCGGCCACCGGTCGGGAGGAAACCCGCCGCCGGGTCCTCGGCGTAGATCCGGGCCTCGACCGCGTGGCCGCGGGCCTGCCGCCGGTCCGGCCACGGCTCCCGCTCGCCGGCCGCCACCCGCAGCTGCAGCTCTACCAGGTCAAGGCCGTAGATCTCCTCGGTGACCGGGTGCTCCACCTGGAGCCGCGTGTTCATCTCCATGAAGAAGAACTCGTCCGGGCGCTCGGCCCCGACGATGAACTCCACCGTCCCGGCCCCGACGTAGCCGACCGCGCGGGCCGCCTCGACCGCGGCGGCGCCCATCGCTTCCCGCTGCGTCTCGTCCAGCAGCGGCGACGGCGCCTCCTCGATGATCTTCTGGTGACGCCGCTGCAGCGAGCACTCACGCTCGCCGAGGTGGATCACGTTCCCGTGGGCGTCGGCCAGGATCTGGATCTCGATATGCCGGGGGTCGGTCACCAGCCGCTCGACCAGCAGTGTGTCGTCGCCGAAGCTGCCGCGCGCCTCCCGCCGGGCCGCGGTGATCGCCTCGGCGAGGTCATCCGCCCGGTGGACTTCGCGCATGCCCTTGCCGCCACCGCCCGCACTCGGCTTGAGCAGCACCGGGTAGCCGATCTGCGCGGCGGCGCGGGCCAGCGCGCCGTCGTCGAGGGCAGGGCCGCCCTCGCCGTGAACATCCGAACCGGGGACCACCGGCACGCCCGCCTTGGCTACGGTCTGCTTGGCGCGGATCTTGTCGCCCATCGCCTCGATGGCTGCGGCCGGCGGCCCGATGAAGGTAATCCCGGCCTGCTCGCAGGCCGCAGCGAACGCTGTGTTCTCCGACAGGAAACCATAGCCGGGATGGATGGCCTGCGCGCCGGCTCGCCGGGCGGCGCCGACAACGGCGTCCACCGACAGATAGGCCGGCGCCGGGCCAAGGTGCACGGCCACGTCGGCCAGCGCCACGTGCGGCGCGGCTGCGTCCGGGTCGGTGTACACCGCCACGGACCGCAGGCCCAGCCGCCGCAGGGTGCGGATCACCCGGCAGGCGATCTCGCCGCGGTTGGCCACGAGCACGGTGCCGAACATGCTTGCCTCACATCCGGAAGACGCCGAAGGCCGGCTCGCGCAGCGGGGCGTTGGCCGCTGCCGACAGGGCGAGCCCCAGGACCGTCCGGGTGTCCTTGGGGTCGATGACTCCGTCGTCCCAGAGCCGCGCGGTGGAGTAGTAGGGGTGACCCTGGGTTTCGTACTGCGCGCGGATGGCGTCCGGATCGGCGCCGGAGCCGACAGTACCGAGCACGGTGGCCGCCTGCTCCCCGCCCATCACCGAGATCCGGGCGTTCGGCCACATGAACAGGAACCGCGGTGAATAAGCCCGGCCGCACATCGAGTAGTTCCCGGCGCCGAACGACCCGCCGATGATCACGGTCAGCTTGGGGACCCGCGTGGTGGCCACCGCCGTCACCATCTTGGCGCCGTTCTTGGCGATACCGCCCGCCTCATACTCCCGGCCGACCATGAAGCCCGAGATGTTCTGCAGGAAGACCAGCGGCACGCCACGCTGGTCACACAGCTCGATGAAATGCGCGCCCTTGAGGGCGGACTCGGAGAACAGGATCCCGTTGTTGGCCACGATCCCGACCGGGTGCCCGTGGATGCGGGCGAACCCGGTGACGAGCGTGGTGCCGTACTCGGCCTTGAATTCCTGCAGCCGCGACCCGTCGGCGATCCGGGTGATCACCTCGCGCACGTCGTACGGGACCCTGGGATCGGCTGGCACGACGTCATAGAGCTCGTCCGGGTCGGCCTGCGGCTCTTCGGCCGGGCGCACCTCCCAGGGCCGGGGCGCGCGCGGGCCCAGGGTGGCGACGATGTCCCGGACGATGCGCAGCGCATGCGCGTCGTTTTCGGCTAGGTGGTCGGTGACCCCGGAGATCCGTGAGTGGAGCTCGCCGCCGCCGAGTTCCTCGGCCGTGACGACCTCGCCGGTCGCCGCCTTGACCAGCGGGGGACCGCCCAGGAAGATCGTCCCCTGGTTGCGGACGATCACCGCCTCATCGCTCATCGCGGGAACGTAGGCGCCGCCTGCGGTGCACGAGCCCATGACCGCGGCGATCTGCGGGATCCCCAGCCCCGACATCGTGGCCTGGTTGTAGAAGATGCGGCCGAAGTGCTCGCGGTCCGGGAACACCTCGTCCTGGGCAGGCAGGTAGGCGCCGCCCGAGTCGACCAGGTACACGCACGGCAGCCGGTTGTGCAGGGCGATTTCCTGGGCGCGCAGGTGCTTCTTGACCGTCATCGGGTAGTAGGTGCCGCCCTTGACCGTCGCGTCGTTGGCGACGATCACGCACTCGCGGCCGCGGATCCGGCCGACGCCGGTAATCAGGCCGGCGCCCGGGGCGTCGCCGCCGTACAGGCCGTCTGCGGCCAGCGGCGACAATTCCAGGAACGGCGAGGACTCATCCACCAGCGAGTCCACCCGGTCCCGCGGCAGCAGCTTGCCCCGCTCCATGTGCCGCGCCCGGGATCGCTCCGGCCCGCCCAGCCGCACCGCCGCCAGCTTCTGCTTCAGGTCCGCGACCAGCACGCGGTGCGACTCTGCATTACGCGCAGACTGCTCATCAGCAGTACCGGCCCGCGAGCCAGGCACGGTCACCGTCATCGTCGCCTCCCTGCCTCTCGCTCGGCGAGTCACACCGATTCTGCCTCTCGCCCACCACCCCAACCACCGCCCCAACCACACCGCCCCGCTGCCGCGACTATAACTGACCGCTCGTACGGTCAGCAAGAAGCTATAGTGGCCTGATGCGAGCACGGAGTCCGCGGGCCAGCTCCCGCGACGCGATCCTGCGCGTCTTCGCCGAGCACGTCGCCGACCGCGGGTACGCGGATACCAGCCTCGGTGACGTCGCGGCCGAGCTCGACCTGAGCAAGGGCACCATCGTCCACCATTTCGGCAGCAAGGAAACTCTGCTGAGAGAGGTGCACGTCGCCTACTTCGGGCGCCGCTTCGCCGAGGCAGACTACGTTCTGGCCCACCTCAAGGATCCGGTGAGCCGGCTCGTGGCCATGATCTACGCGCTGCTCGCCGCGCACCGGGACGACCGCGCCGCGAGCCTGGCCTGCCTCAGGGAACTTGTCCGCTACTTCGACGGCGATCTCACCGGCTACGTCCGTGAGCAGCGCACGCGCTACACGGCGATCGTCAGCGAGATCCTCCGCCAGGGGGTGGATGAGGGAGTGTTGCAGACCGCCGACCCGAAGATGTCGGCGCTGCAGATCTTCGGCATGTGCAACTACGCGTGGACCTGGTACAGCCCGGACGGCCCGCAGTCCGTCGAGGAGATCGCCCGCCTGTTCGCACGCAATATCCTCGGTGGCCTCACCCGGCAACCCGGCACCGAGAGCGCATCGGATGAGCTGATCACTCACGCGATGGACACCGTCCAGCGGGCGCCGGGCCGGGTTCCCTCGCCCGTCGAGCGTCGCGAGACCTACTCGCCGCCATGAATGCGGCAATAAGTCGCGTCGTCCCAGCCAGCGTCGCGTCGTCCCAGCCGGAGTTCCATCGCTCCCGCGAGTTGCGTCGCCCCATGCCGGGGTTGCGTCGCGCTAGCGAGCGTTATCGTATGCCGTCAGGTGCGATCTGCTTGATCATGGGCTGTCAGGCACCGCAAACATGGGCCACCGGGCCTTATTCCGATGACCATGAGTCGCTGGGCGTCATGATCTGATCATGGGCCGTTGTGTCCCATTTCCATGATCGTGGGTCACTATGCCCGGTTTTCCGGGCCTGGGCTCAAGGGATGCGGTGGTGGCAACAGGCCCGCACGCGGACACCCCTCGCTGCGCTGCTCCTGGACGTCCGGGCACTGGAAGTTATCGCGAGCCGGGTCGGAACGACCTGGGAGACCTACATTGGCGACTACCTGCGCACCACGTGGATCCGAATGTCGATCCAGGGCGAGTTGACCGGAACGGTGCATGCAGCTATCCACCGCGCCGAGTCGCTGTCGTCGGAGGAGCACCGCCACCGCGTGGAGGCACACCGGGCCGTCGTCATGTCCTTTATGGAAGGCGGCTTTACCATCGATCCTCAAAAGTGTCTTCACGCGCTGCCTGAGCTGCCGCAATGTTTCGGTGCATACCCAGCTTGGCCGCCAGTTGCGGACACTCGACACGCACCTCGTCTCGCTCACCAGTTTCAGCGGCTGGTGCGCAGAGCTTACTGACGAGTGGAAACGACTCGACCAGCGTCTGCAGCGTCTGCGTAACGCAATCTCACACGGTGGGCCGTTCCATGATGAGGGCGTCGCCAGTACTAGCCGATTCGGGCAGCGTCTAGCGGCCCAGTCACTCTCCCTCGCCCTTGAAGGAATCTTGGAAGGCAAGACCATCGCGACCGCCCACGACGAACATCTCCAGCGAGACCTTGCCTGGTGGGACGACCGCCTGACTGCGTCTACCGTGCCAGCAGCGATCTTTGGGTTGCACTCATAATCCGCTCTCCCGAAGTTGGACAGAGCGGACCCCCTCGATGCGAACGAGGCCCGTGGCGTGGCCCAATATGACTGAGGGTGGCTTCATGCCGGCACAGTCCCGGGAATCGAACGCTTCAGTCGCCCGATGTAGCCAGCTGTCGGCCGATGATGGCTCCCCCCGCTTGGCTCGCAGGCCATACGAGCCGCCATGGGCGCGGAAGCTCGCCTCCGTCGCCGAGCCCAAGCGCCGCGCACCCTCGCTTTCGACCTCTACCTCGTGGAGGATCATGTGGTGAAGCCTGATGTTGCGCACATCCAGACGATCTGAGCGCAGTACAGGCGGTCAGTCACTCCGCCTCGGAGGTTCCGGCGCGAGCAGCCGCCTGACCGCGCCTCTTGCCGACGCTGCTCACCGGCGGTAAGAAGTGCTAGTGGGGAAGGATGTTTCCATCGCAACGGCCGGCTCCCCGCAGATCGAGTTGCGCCTGGCCGGCACGTTCGGCGTCATCCGCGGCGGCACGGAGCTGCCTGAGAGCGAGGTCGGCAGCCGCAAGTCCCGCACGTTGCTGAAGCTGCTCGCGGTGGAGCGGCCGGCCCTGGTTCCCGTGGACCGGATCGTTGACGTGCTGTGGGCCGGGGAGTCCCCGGCGGCGGCCGAGCAGAACGTCGCCACGCTGGTCAGCAGGCTTCGTGGGGTGCTGGGCTCCGGCATTATCGTGGGCGGCCGGCACGGGTACCGCCTGGCCGGCGAGCCAAGGGTCGGGGTGGACCTCGATGCCGCCGCCCGGTGCTGTGAGCGGGCCGAGCGCAAGCTGCCTGCCTCGCCCGCAATTGCCCTGGCCGCGGGCGAGCGGGCTATGGGGCTGCTGTCCGCGGACATCGCGCTAGCCGAGGAGCCGTACGCGATCTGGGCCGACCCGGCCCGCGAACAGCTGCGGCGGCTGCTGCGGCGGGGCCGTCTGACCGCTGCCGAGGCGGCGCTGGCGATCGGGGACGCGGGCTCGGCGGCGCGCTACGCAGAGGCGGCGCTGGCCGCCGACCCGCTTGATGAGACGGCGTGTCGCTGGTACATGTCCGCGTCGGCCGCGGCGGGCGAGCCGGCCCGGGCGCTGGTGGCCTACGAGGCGCTTCGCGGAACGCTCGCCGGGGAACTGGGCGCCGATCCCGCACCGCAGACGCAGGAGCTCCACCTGGCTATCCTGCGTGAGCAGGATGGTGACCGGGATGGCGTGGTACCAGGCCGTTCGGCGCATCCGGATGGTTCAGGGCAACGTAGCCGTCCCGGACAGCGGGACCGGCGCAGACAGATGCTGGCGGGACGGGACCGGGAGGCCGGGGCGCTGCGCGAGGCGTGGGACCGCGCCGTGGCCGGCGGTTCCGGCCTGGTCATGATCGTCGGGGAGGCCGGGATCGGCAAGACGGCCCTGGCGGAGGATCTCGCTGCGGACGTGGACACCGATGGCGCGATGGTGCTGCGGACGCGCTGCTATGAGGCCGAACGATCGTTGTTCTTGCAGCCGGTCGCGGAAGCGGTTGCACCTGTCGTCTCGCGGATGCCGGCCAGCGCCCTGCGGCAGCTGCTCGGAGAGCACGCACCGGCGCTCGCGGCTCTGCTGCCCGAGGCCGCGGCGCTGCTCGGGCCCTCGCCGCCCTGGCACGGCAGCCCGGAGATGGAGCGGCGCCGGTCGTTCCAGGCGGTGACCGCGTTCCTGGCCGGGTTGGCCGACGCCAGCCCGCTCCTGTTCGTGGTGGACGACCTCCAGTACGCGGGGCAGTCCACGGTGGAGTTCCTGCACTACCTCGGCCGCCAGGCATCCGGCTCCCGGCTGCTGATCGTGGTCACCGTCCGGGCCGAGCACGACCACGAGATCGGGTCCGCGCTGGCGCCGGCAGCCTCCCGGATCGAGGTAGGCCCGCTCAGCGCGGCGGCGGTCGAGCAGCTCGCCACCCAAGCCGGGCAGGGCGCGCTGGCCGAGCCCATCCTGCTGCGGACGCGGGGCCACACCTTGTTCGTGGTGGAGGTGCTGCGGGCCCTGGCCGCGGGTGACACCGGGGTGCCCGAGTCGCTGCGCAGCGCGGTGCAGGCGCGGGTCAGGCGAACCGGCACGGCCGCGGAGTCGCTGCTGCGGGCGGCATCGGTCCTCGGCGCCGCGATCGATCCGCTGACCCTCGGCGACCTGCTGGAGCTCTCGCCGGCCGCGGCGGTCGATCTGTGCGAGCAGGCGTTCGCCGCCAGGCTGCTGGTGGTCAGCGGCCGGGACTACGAGTTCGCCAACGACCTCATCCGGGAGGTCCTGTATGCGACCACGCCGGAACCGACACGGCTGGCCTACCACCGGCGGGCGGCCGACCTGCTGACCGGGCAGCCCGAGGCCCTGGCCCGGCACGCGACGGCCGCGGGTGACTGGAACAGGGCGGCGCGGGCCTGGCTGCTCGCGGCCGAGGATGCCATGCGCCGGTCCGCGGCGAGCGATGCGATCACGCTGAGCAGCCAGGCGCTGGAGGCAGCCGAGCGCGGCGGGGACACGCAGGTGCACGCCCGGGCCCTGATTCTGCGTGGCCGCGCGCGGGAAGCGGTCGGCGCTCATGTCACGGCGCTCACTGACCTGACCCTGGGTGCCGCCGACGCGCGCGCGGTCGGCGACCGCCGTCTGGAGATGCTGGCCCTGCGCGAGCTCGGCGGTGACGTGCCGGCCGCGCGCGGGCTGCCGATCAGCTTCTATGTGTCCAATCTCGAACGCGGGCTGCGCATCGCCGAATCAACCGGCGACCGGGCCACCGAGGCGGACCTGCTGGGGCGGCTGGCCATCATCGCCGCGAACCGGCTGCATCTGGATCAGGCGCTCGACTTCGGCCTGCGTGCGGTGGCCGCCGCCCGGGCGGCCGCGGACGAGCATGCCCTTGCCGCTGCGCTGGACGGTCTCAAGATTGCCTACCTCAGCCTCGGGGATGTGCAGGGTCTCGCCGGCGTGCTGGCCGAACTCGGCCCGCTGCTGCGCCGCCTGGGCGACGTGTTCCGGCTGCAGTGGGCCGAGTTCGAGGCCGCCTTCCCGTTCATCGCCGCGGGTAAGTGGGGCGAGGCGGTGTCCGCCATGGAGACGGCCCTGGAGGCCAACCGGCGCGGCGGCTACCCGCACTGCGCGGTGTGGTACACAGCGCACCTCGGCTGGCTGGCCCGGCTCCGCGGGCATGACGACGACGCGATGGCGCTCGGCCAGCGCTCCCTGGCCATGACCGAGCAGCTAGAGCACACCTGGTGGAAGCCGGGGGCATGCGCCATATTCGGCGTGACGCTGCTGCAGGCAGGTGACCGGGCCGGAGCCGTCGAGGTGCTCGAGCGCGGCCTGGCCGTGGCCGAGCAGGCAGGCGTGGAGGCCTATCTGCTGCGTTGCGCCGCTCCGCTGGCCGACGCTACGGGTTCGCCGGCGGTTCTCGCCCGCGCGCAGCGGCTGCTGGCGCAGGCCACCATCCCGGCGGGCGGCGCGTGGCTGCTGGGCGAGGAATCTTATCTATGCCTGGCGCGGGCGTGGCTCAAGGCCGGCGATGCCGGACGCGCCCGCGCCGTCCTGTCGCCACTGCTCGCGGTGGCCGACCGGGTGCCGTGGACAACGACGCTCGCTGCGACGCTAGCGCTGGACGGGCGTGCTCTCCTCCGCCTCGGTGAAAGCGATCAGGCCAGGGCCCAGTTGGCCAGGGCTGAGCGGATCGCAGCTGAGCACGGCCTGCCGCACGTCCAGCGCGATGCGCGGTCGGCCCTGAATAGTGTCGAGTGAGCTGGGTCAGATGAGCTCGGCGAGGTACGCGGCGGCTCGGGGGGCGCCGTCGGTTTCGACGGGCCGGTAGCTTACCGGGCGGACGATTTCCTCAGCTATCGCCGCGGCGAGCGTGTCCGGCTCGGCCTCCGCATAGTCCATGAACCGGCCGGCACCGTACTGGGCCAGCCGGTGCCGGACATGGAAGTTCTGCTCGAAGTGATGGCGCAGCGGCAGGTAGATGAAGGGGCGCTGGCTCGCGGTGAGTTCCATGGTGGTGGTCAGGCCGCCTTGTGTCACCCCGAGATCGCATGCCGCCAGGTGGCGGTAAAGGTCACGCACGTAACCATGTACCTCAAGACCGTCGTGCGATGGCAAGCGGGCCGGATCGATCCGCGGGCCGGTCACCACGACCATCCGCAGCCCGGGCACGAGCCGCCGGGCCGCGGGGAAGGCGGCCATCACCTGGCGAAGCAGGTCAGTGCCCACACCAGAGCCGCCGACGGTGACCACGCAGACCTTCTCGTCGGCCCGGTAGCCCAGTTCGGCCCGGATGGCCTCGCGGTCGGCCGGGCTGACGGGCGAATGGCCAGAGATGTATCCGGGGAACTGGTAGTTCCGCTCGACCCAGTCCCGGATCAGCGGCAGTCCGTCGCCGAACGTGTCCGGCACCACGTCGGCGGCGTTGCCGACGAACACCGACCGGTCCCGCAGGTTCGGGAAGCGCGCGATCTGCTCGATCATCTCCGCGTTGTAGTCGGCGGTGAGGGCTCGTTCGGCGTCGCCGCCCTCCGGCATCGGCAGCCAGCCGACGAAGTCGGTCAGCCATGCGTAAGGCGCCCGCTTGAGCTCGGGGTTCTCGTGCAGGAAATAGTCGACGTCCCAGCCCTCGTCCGCGATCCACAGATCGTACGGCTCGTCGGAAACCAGATCGTGGTAGACCATGAAGTTCGCGACCAGGATCTCGTCCATGTCGCGAATGGCCTGGAATGCGTTCAGGTCGTGCTCGCCCGCCTGCGACTCGATGTGCGAGCTCTCGCTGGCCAGCCAGCGCGACGCCGGGTGCACGCGCTCGCCTCGCTCCTCGAGCACCAGCGAGACCGGGTGCTGGGCGAGCCAGTCGATCTGCAGGTCCGGGTGCCTGGCCCGCAGTTCGGCGGCGATAGCGAGGTCGCGGCGCACATGGCCAAGCCCGATCGGCGAGCTGACGTACAGCGCGCGCTTGCGGCGGTCCCGGGCCCTGGTCCAGGTCCGCGGCGGCGGAGTGCCCTGGCCCAGGGATTCGGCAAAGTTCCGGATGAGCAGGTTCACCTGGACCGGGTCACGCAGCGTCGGGGCGTGCCCGCCGCCACCGATCGTCACCAGCTGCCCGCCGGTCCAGCGGGCCAGCGCCATTCCGGTGTCGTAGGGCACGATCCCGTCCTGGTCGCCATGCACGATCAGGACCGGGCACTTTACCTGCCGGCAGATGGCCTCGGCGTCGGCGGCGCCAGGTTCGCCAACCGCCGGGACGGTCAGCAGCAGCGTCTCGGCGGTGGTGTCCAGGCCCCACGCCATCCCGTCCTCATGTGGCTTGGTCGAGTGCGGCTCGGTGAACACCTGCGACATGAAGAACTCGACCCAGCCGGGGTAATCGGCCAGCCAGTAGTGCCGGTTGGCCTTGCCCCAGCCCTCGTAGGCGTCCCTGGTCTCCTCGAAGCCGGGCGGCATCGGCCAGGGCAGCGCCGCGCCGATCGCGACCACCCCGGCCGCCCGTTCGGGATACCAGGCGGCCAGCTGCAGCGCGTGCCGGCCACCCACGGACAAGCCGACGATCACGGCCTGGTCCACCCCGATGGCGTCCAGCACGGCGATGGCGTCATCGACGTACTCACGGTCGCGGTAGGCCTCCGGGGTCCCGGGACGGTCGGCCCGGCCATTGCCCCGGCCTTCGACGGTGATCACCTGGAAGTGGCGCGCTAGGTACGGCACCTGGGCCTTCCACTGCCGCGCGTGCACGATGGCCCAGGAGGTCAGCAGCAAGATGGCCGGCCCGCCCGCGCCGAACACCTCATAGCCGACCTTGACGCCGTCCCGCTCGATGAAGCCCTCGGTGTCGGGATACCTGGCCCGCATGGCCGCCTCCTATGGGCAATCGCCGTTTTGTCCAGTTCTACGCCAGATCCATTGCAGCCCGATTGCAACGAAACTGCAAAGCGGCCGGGCAGCCTGAACGACACAGCCTCAACGACACAAGCGAAGGCACGAGAAACAAGGGAGGAATCATGCCACTCGTCAATGTGCGCCTGATCGAGGGGGTCTTCACCCCGGAGCAGAAGACCGAGATGATCCACCAGCTGACCGAGACCATGGTGAGAATCGAGGGCGAGAACCTGCGCCCAGTCACCTGGGTGATCGTCGACGAGGTCAAGAGCGGGGACTGGGGCATCGGCGGCAAGGGCCTCACGGCCGCGGATGTCCACGCTCTGCAGGGAAAGGCTCCGGCCGGCGTCCAGGTCTAGAAGCACCGGGCCGTGACACCCAGACGCGGCTGCCCGGGTTCCTCGCACCGAGGACGACGGGCAGCCGCGCCCGGCCGGCCGCGAGCCATCGCAAGATGACTCGTTCACCCGATGCCGCCCTGGCGAGCGCGCCGGTGGAGCTGAGCTGTCCGCCACTGCTCGTGCGGTTAGCCGCCTGGCTCGGGTTCAATGTCGTGTTCGGAGGCGCGCTGGAGAAGCCTGGTTGACGACGTGATGGACGGCTTGGGCGGTTGCAGGATCGCGTCCCGCCCGAGTGTGCTCCAGGTAAAGAGGCTGTCGAGATCGTACTAGCTGCCTGGATCGTCGCTGGGTGCCTTGAGGGTCTGGCGGCTTTCGAGGGTGGCGCGGAATGCCTGTCACTGCGCCTGCAGGTCGCGGGTCCAGTCGCCTAGGCGACCGTCTCATCTGGCGCCGGGTGCAGCCGCTCGCGTTCGGTGTGGCGCACCGGTGTGGGCTCGGCGGAGCGCAGCGTCTCGATCTCGCGGTCGGGGTGGCGGCGGCGGAGTTCGGCGTCGGCGCCGACGGCCACCTGACCTACGTCAAAGTCGGCCGGCGGCGGCTCATCACCCACCACCACTTGCAGCAGTTCCTTGCAGATGCCCCCGCGCAGGGAGCCTCGCCCGTGCCTTTCGGGTGAAATATTGTGCTTATGCCAGCGACAATGGCCAGCCAGGGTGGCTCCGCGGTATTGGACGGGGTCCTGGAGCGGGTGACGTTCGCCAATCCGGAGACCGGGTACACGATCGCCCGGATCGCGCCGGAGCGGGGCGGAGCGGAGCTGGTCACGGCGGTCGGGCCGCTGCTGGGCGCGCAGGTGGGGGAGTTCCTGCGGCTGCGCGGCCGGTGGTCCTCCCACCCGAGGTACGGCCGGCAGTTCGAGGTGCACTCCTATGCCACGGTGCTGCCCGCTACGGAGGCGGGCATCCAGAAGTACCTGGGCTCGGGGCTGATCAAGGGCATCGGCCCGGTGATGGCCGAGCGCATGGTCGCGCATTTCGGCGTGGACATCATGCACGTCATCGAGGACCAGCCGGACCGGCTGGCCGAGGTTGACGGGCTGGGGCCCAAGCGCACCGCGAAGATCGCCGCCGCCTGGGCCGAGCAGAAGGCGATCAAGGAGGTGATGATCTTCCTGCAGGGCCACGGGGTGTCCACGTCCCTGGCGGTGCGGATCTACAAGAAGTACGGCGACGCCTCCATCTCGGTCGTCCGCAGCGAGCCGTACCGGCTGGCGGCCGACGTGTGGGGGATCGGGTTCAAGACCGCGGACACCATCGCCGCCGCGATCGGCATCGCCCGCGACAGCCCGGAGCGGATCAAAGCCGGCCTGGCCTACACGTTGTCCGAGGCCGCCGACGACGGCCACTGCTACCTACCCGCGCCCAATCTGGTGGCCGACGCCGCCAAGATCCTTGATGTGCCCGCGGAGCTGATCACCCCGTGCCTGGATGAGCTGGCCGCCGCCGAGGGGGTGGTGTGCGAGGAGGTCCCGGCCTCGGCGCAGGCCGCACCGCCGGTCCCCGCCGTCTACCTGCCGCCCTTCTATCAGGCCGAACGGTCCCTGGCTGCTGCCCTGCTCCGGTTGCACGCCACGCGGGCTGACCGGCTGCCCGGGTTTACTGCCGTGGACTGGGACAAAGCATTCGCGTGGCTGCGCAGCCGGACTGGCGCGCAGCTGGCACCGGAACAGGCCGACGCGGTCCGGCTGGCCCTGACGTCGAAGGTCGCGGTGCTGACCGGCGGTCCGGGCTGCGGCAAGTCGTTCACGGTGCGGTCGGTGGTGGAGCTGGCTGCGGCCAAGGGGGCCAGGATCGTGCTGGCCGCGCCGACCGGCCGGGCGGCCAAGCGGCTGGCCGAGCTGACCGGCCACGAGGCGGCCACCATCCACCGGCTGCTCGCCCTGCGGCCGGGCGGTGAGCCGTCCTTCGACGCCGCGAAGCCGCTGGAAGCGGACCTGGTGGTGGTGGACGAGACCTCGATGGTGGACGTGATATTGGCCAACAAGCTCATCAAGGCGGTCGCGCCCGGGGCGCACCTGCTGCTGGTGGGTGACGTGGATCAGCTGCCGTCGGTCGGCGCCGGGGAGGTGCTGCGGGACCTGCTGGCCGCCGGGTCGCTGCCGGTGGTGCGGCTGACGAAGATCTTCCGGCAGGCCCAGCAGTCCGGCATCGTCATCAACGCGCACCGGATCAACGCCGGGCAGCCGGTCGCGCTGACCGGATTCGGGGACTTCTTCTGGTTCGGCTGCGAGGACACCGACCAGACCGCCGAACTGGTCACCGACATCGTGGCGCGGCGGATCCCGGCCCGGTTCGGCCTGGACCCGCGCCGGGACGTGCAGGTGCTCTGCCCGATGCACCGCGGCCCGGCCGGGGCGGGGAACCTGAACCTGCTGCTGCAGGAGGCCCTGACCCCGTTCCGCGAGAGCACGCCGGAACGCCGCTACGGCGGCCGGGTGTTCCGGGTCGACGATAAGGTCACCCAGCTGCGTAACAACTACGACAAGGGCGCCGCGGGCATCTTCAACGGCACGGTGGGCGTGGTCACCGGAATGTCCCTGGAGGAGCACACGCTGACCGTGCGCACCGATGAGGGTGAATCGGTCGACTACGGGTTCGACGAACTGGACGAGCTGGCCCACGCCTACGCGGTCACCATCCACCGTTCCCAGGGCAGCGAATATCCGGCCGTCGTCATCCCGCTCACCACCAGCTCGTGGATGATGCTGCAGCGCAATTTGCTCTACACCGGGGTCACCCGAGCTAAGAAGCTGGTCGTGCTAGCCGGCTCCCGCCGCGCCCTGGCCGCCGCCGTCCGCACCAAGGGCGCCGGCCGCCGCCACACGGCCCTCGCCCACCGGCTTCAGGTTGCCTAGACTGTACCGCATAAGAGCTACGCTGCGGTACACTACATCAAGAAGGAAAGACTAGGAGGTAACCGTGGCCGCCAGCACCTCGTTCCGGATCAGCGATGATGCCCGGGCTCGCCTGGCCGCCCGCGCCGCCCGCGAGGGCGTGACCGCGACCGCGCTGCTGGATCAGCTCATCATCGAGGGGACCGACCAGCTCGATTACCCCGGCATCGTCTTCCGGGGCCCCGCGCACGACCGCCGCGCCGCGCTCGCGGCCGGGCCGGACGTCTGGGAAATCGTCGCGCGCTTGCAGGAACTGGACGGAAGCGAGGAACAGCGGATCAGCCTCCTGGCCACTGAGTCGGATCTGCACCCCCGGCTCATCCGTGTCGCCCTGGATTACGCGGCGGAACACGCCGGCCAGATCCGCGAGCGGATCGACCGCAACCGGGTCATGGGGGAGCGGAGCCGCCAGACGGCAGGGCAGCGCGCAGCCCTCCTCGCGTGACCGCGTTCGGCGTCGATGAGATGTTCCCGGCAGCCGCGGCCGAGCTCCTGCGCACCAGGCACGGCCACGATGCCGTTCACGTCACCGAGGTTGGCCTCCGGGGCGCCGACGATGCACAGGTCGCGGCGGTGGCCCGGGCGCAAGGCCGGGCGGTGGTCACCGAGAACGTCGCGGACTATGCCGCCGAGCGTGACCTGGTGCTGGTGTTCGTCCTGAAGAAGAACCTGCCAGCGGGGGGCGCGCAGGCGGCGGCGCTGGCCAGGATCCTGGGCCGCTGGGCCAAGGACCATCCAGATCCGTATCTCGGTCATCACTGGCCGGCGACAGACTGACAGTTTCCGAGGAAGGGCAGCCATGGCCGAGACCAAGCGCCGTGCCCGGGGCGAAGACTCGATCTACTACGACCAGAGCCGCGACCGCTGGACAGTGCCTGCAGGACTGGCTGGAGACCCTGAGCACGCAGTCGCAGAGCACCGTCACCGGCTACCAGATCACGGTCAGGCACCTGACCGGGCTGATCGGCAACGTCAAGCTCGCTGACCTCAAAGTAAGGGACGTCCAGTTCGCACTTGGCAAGCTGGCTGAGCGCCTGTCAACCAGGAGCGTTAGGCTGGCCCGGATGATCCTGATCCAGGCCACGCGGAACGCGATGGCCAATGACCTCGTGGTCCGGAACGTGGCGGACCTGACTGCCGTACCCACCGGAAAGCCGGGGCGGCCGTCTCGGTCACTCAATCTGGAGCAGGCTCTGGCCGTGCTGGACGCAGCCAGCGGAGAACGCCCCTGGCCGTACGTCGCCGTGAGCTCCTTGACGATCGGATAAGAACGCTTGTGAACAGCAGAAATGATGGAGACTAAGCGTGGACCTGTTTGAGTATCAGGCGAAAGAGCTGTTCGCCGAGTACGGCGTCCCCGTCCAGCCCGGGAAGGTCGCCAGCACGGCCGAGGAGGCGCGGGACATCGCCGCCGGATTCGCGGCCCAGGGACATCCCCTGGTCGTGGTGAAGGCCCAGGTGAAGGTCGGTGGCCGCGGCAAGGCCGGCGGCGTGAAGCTCGCGAACGGCCCGGACGAGGCCTTCGAGAAGGCCAGCCAGATCCTCGGCATGGACATCAAGGGCCACACCGTCCACACGGTGCTGATCGCCCAGGCCGTCGACATCGCGGCCGAGTACTACCTGTCGTTCCTGCTGGACCGGGCCAACCGGACGTTCCTGTCCATCTGCACGGTACAGGGCGGCATGGAGATCGAGGAGGTCGCGCATACCACCCCCGAGGCGGTCGCGCGGATCCCGGTAAGCCCCCTGACCGGGGTGGACGCCACCAAGGCCAAGGAGATCATCGCGGCCGGCCGGATCCCGGCCCAGGCCGCGGAGGGCGCCGCTCTCCTGGCCGAACGCCTCTGGAGCATGTTCAGCGACGAAGACGCGACCCTGGTCGAGGTCAACCCGATGGCCCTCACCGAGGACGGCCAGGTCATCGCGGTCGACGGCAAGGTCACGCTGGACGATAACGCCTCGTTCCGTCAGGAGCACGCGCGCTTCGAGGACATCAGCAACACCGACCCGCTCGAGGCCCGGGCCAAGGAGAAGCACCTCAACTACGTCAAGCTCGACGGCGAGGTCGGCATCATCGGCAACGGCGCGGGTCTGGTCATGTCCACCCTTGACGTGGTGGCCTACGCGGGCCAGCTCTTTGGCGACATCAAGCCCGCCAACTTCCTCGACATCGGCGGCGGCGCCTCGGCCGAGGTGATGGCCAACGGCCTGGAGATCGTGCTGTCCGACCCGAGCGTGCGCAGCGTGTTCGTGAACGTCTTCGGCGGCATCACCTCCTGTGACGCGGTGGCCAACGGGATCGTCTCGGCCATCGGCATGCTGGAATCGCGCGGCGAGCCCGTGAACCGGCCGATCGTGGTCCGTCTGGACGGGAACAACGCCGCCGAGGGCAGGCGCATCCTCACCGAAGCGAACATCAGCGTGGTCGAGCAGGTGGCGACGATGGACGGAGCGGCCAGCCGCGCCGCAGAACTGGCGAGCACCGGACCGAAGGGAGCATGAGGTGGCCATCTTCCTGACCGCCCAGAGCCGGGTCGTGATCCAGGGCATCACCGGATCCGAGGGTCGTAAGCACGGCGCGCGCATGCTGGCCGCGGGCACCAAGGTCGTGGGCGGGACCAACCCGCGTAAGGCGGGCCAGACCGTCGAGCTGAACGGCGCCGACATCCCGGTCTTCGGCACGGTCGCCGACACCATGGCTGCCACCGGCGCCGACGTGTCGGTGATCTTCGTGCCCGCGTCGGGCACGAAGGACGCGGTGATCGAGGCCATCGAGGCGCAGATCCCGCTGGCCATCGTCATCACCGAGGGCATCCCGGTGCACGACACCGCGGAGTTCTGGGCCCTGGCCAGCGCGACCGGCAACAAGACCCGCATCATCGGCCCGAACTGCCCGGGCGTGGCCTCGCCTGGCAAGTCCAACGCGGGCATCATCCCGGCCGACATCACCTCGGAGGGCCGGATCGGCCTGGTTTCCAAGTCGGGCACCCTGACCTACCAGATGATGTACGAGCTCCGGGACATCGGTTTCTCCACCGCCGTGGGCATCGGCGGCGACCCGGTCATCGGGACCACGCATATCGACTGCCTGCAGGCGTTCCAGGAGGACCCGGAGACCGACGCGATCGTGATGATCGGTGAGATCGGCGGCGACGCCGAGGAGCGCGCGGGCGCCTTCATCGAGCAGCACGTGAGCAAGCCGGTCGTCGGCTACGTGGCTGGGTTCACCGCTCCCGAGGGCAAGACCATGGGGCACGCAGGCGCGATCATCTCCGGTTCGTCCGGTACCGCCCAGGGCAAGAAGGAGGCCCTGGAGAAGGCCGGCGTCCGGGTGGGCAAGACCCCGAGCGAGACCGCCGCCCTCGTCCGCGAGGTCATGCGCACCCGCTAGCCACCGAGGCCGGCCGCCGGGGCCGGGCCATTGGCGCCGAGCCACCGAGGCCGGGACGCCGAGGGCCGGCCATCTAGCGCCGGGCGATATAGCGGCCCCGGGGGCGGCGCGCCTGCTTGGGCTGGCCGCAGATCGTTGCGAGGATCGGAAACGTGAGCGTTTCCGCCCAGGCACCCCTGGCTCCCGACCCGGGCACCCCGCCCGAGCCGGGATCAGGC
>JBAPYC010000048.1:0-3795 GCA_049284535.1 Streptosporangiaceae bacterium | reverse complement strand
ACCGCGAACAGCCCGCCCCGCGAGGCCCGCAGCCAGCCGCTCGCCCGGCCGGCCCATGGCACCGCTCCGGCCGTCCTGCCCGCCTCGCCGGTCATGATCGTCCCGGTGTGCTGCCGGAGCGTGCTGGCTCCGATTTAGTCCTGGCCGGGACCGTCGTCGGTGGCGCGGCCGGGGGATCGGCGGGCCACTGGCTGTCGGGGATCTCCCCGGCCGCCGCCGCGAACGCCGCCAGTGCGCTGGCCACGGCCGACTGCTGCCGGGCCGGAAGTCGGCCCAGGATGCTGGCGATCAGTGCCCGCCGGCGGCTGGTCGCCTGATCCACGATCTCCCTCCCGGCGGCGGTGATGGACACCTGCACCGCGCGGCGGTCGGTGCGGGCGCGATGCCGGCGGATCAGGCCCTTGCGCAGCAGCCGGTCGCACATCCGGCCCGCCGTGGACGGCGTGACGTCCAGCGCCGCCGCCAGGTCGGTCATCCGCTGCGGGCCCCGGGAGGCCAGCACGACCAGCGCCCGGTACTGGGCGATGGTGGTGTCCTCCGCCGCGGCGCCCAGCGACTGGGTCGCCACCGCGACCAGGGTGCGGCTCGCGGTCAGCACCGCGTCCACCGCGGCCTCGTCCGCCACCTGCTCTGCCACTCCTGATGCACTCCCATCTATTTGCATACTGCAATGATCGCATTATGACTTTATCAGCTACTGCACCTTAGGTCGGCATGGGTGGGATAGCGGGATGCGTGCCCAGTTCAGGAGGGCCGGCGCATCCGGCTGCACCGCCGGGTCGTGGTCCTGGGCGGGTGGCGATTCGACGGCCGCCGCGTGCCTGGCCGTGGTACTGGGTCGGGGCCTCAACATGAGATTGAGTGAGCCTGGGAGCACCTGGGCCTGCCCGGGACACCGCCTCGTGCAGCCGCTGTAGTGAGGCGCTGCAGGCCAGGTCAGCGCAGGACTGCTACGTACCCGGCGGTAGCGCCTTCACGATGAGGGTGATGGCGAAGACGAGGTAGGCGGCGATGATCAGGGTGCCGCTGCGGCGGTTGATCCCGCGGCCGGCCAAGGCCAGGGCGATGGTGGCGGCGGTGAGGACGCCGTACCAGATCGCCGTACGCAGGGCGCCGCCCAGGCCGGGGCTGGCAATGATCACGGCGGGGATGAGCAGCCCGGCCACGACGTTGAGAGTATTGCTGTTGAACGCTTCGCTGAGGGTGGCCGCAGCCCGTCCCCGGCGGGCCAGGAAGACGGCGGCGACCGCGTTAGGCAGGCTGGTCACCGCGGCCAGGACGATAGCGCCGGTGATCACGCCGGGCACGGCCCAGCGGGCGCCGAGCGTAGAGGCGGTGCTCTCCATGGCCGCGCTGGCCGCCACGACGACGGCCAGGGCGAGGACCGCGACGGCAGCGTCGCGCGGGCCCCCCGAGCGAGGGTGGATGGCGTCGGCTAGTTCTTCTTCTTCCTCGGCGACTGCGCCTGCGAGCCAGGATCGCAGCCGGGGCGGCAGCGGCAGGGCAGAGCGGCCGGCGGGGGGCACGGCCGACACGTACACATACGGTGCCAGCACGGCCAGGGCCAGGGCCAGGGCGGCAGCCGGGGTGATCAGGCCGGTCACGGCGGCGATGCTGATGGCTGCTATCCACAGCGCCACGGTGCCCTCGAAGATGACAACCCGGTGGTGCAGCGTGATGCCCCCGGCGACAACGGCACCCAGCCCGATCAGGGCGGCCAGGTTGAACACGTTGGAGCCCAGGATCACCCCGGTGCCGACATCGTGCTGGCCGCGGGCCAGCGCGGTCACCGCCGAGGTGACTTCCGGGGTGTCCGCGGCCAGCGCCGCGACCAGGCCCAGGAGCGCTTCTGGCAGGCCGAGCCGGGCGCACAGCCGTTCCAGCCGTACGACCAGGACTGCGCTGGCGCCCAGGCTGAGCGCGGCGGCGGCCGCGAACACCGCCGCCGCCCAGGGCGACGACATCACCGGATGCTGCGGCCCGGCCGGATGGATCCGGGCCGGGCGGGACCGCACCAGGCACACCTGTGCCGTTGCGCGGCGCCCGGCTGGTTCGTCAGGACACGCTCCGCGCGGTCCGGGTCACGCCGAACGCCTGCCCGGCCTGGCCTGCCAGCGTGACGGCGACCAGCCGCGCCTGCAGCGAGGGCCTGGAACCCGGCCTCGCCTGGAGCATGAACCGGCCGTGGTACTGGCCGTTGCCGAAGGTACGCAGCTCGATCTCCTCCGCGGGCAGGCCCGACAGCTGAACGTCCCACCGGGAGTGTCCCACCATCACGGTCCCGTCTGGCTCCAGGCGCGGCGGGTGGCCCAGCAGTGCTCCGTACTCAAAGCGCGCTCCGTCCAGATCCAGCAGGGCGGTGAGCTGCTCCCGGACATGATTGACCACGACGTCGGGGACCGTGGCGGACTTCGCCAGCGAAGCGGTCTCGTAGATCTGCGCGAGATAACCCGCATCCGTGACCGCGACGACCCTCAGCCGCCGGGCCCGGGCCGCGAGCTGCGACACCACCAGCCCCGTGAGCAGCAGCAGGACGGCAGTCGTGACATCGGTCCGGCTGCGGATCGTGAACCGGTAGTACGGCACGGTGAAGAAGAAATCAAACCACGCAGCCGCCCACACCGCGGCTATGCCGCCAGCCACCCGGTTCCCGGCCACCGCCACCCCGACCACGACGACGACCAGCAGCAGGGCCACGTTGGTGTCCTGCCAGCTCGCCCGGAACGGCAGCAAGACCGCCGCCACCGCGAGCGGCGCCGCCAGCGCGGCCACGATCGCGATGCGGTCTCTGGTCAGGTAATGAGTCATCGCTAACGCCGCCTCCCGCCGCGCTCCGGGCTGCTCGCGCCACAGCTTCACGCTGCCGACGGCCAGCACCACCAGCGCCGGGACGAAGAACAACCCCGTGTGCACGATCCCGCCCGCGACACCCGCGACCAGGACCAGCACTGCGATGACGGCAGCCAGCCTGTTCAGCGGGGCCGGGGCGAACGCAGCAGCCGCGGCCAGCGGCGCCGGGGCGATGGCCAGCAGCAGCGACGCCCACGTCACGGCCAGCGGATCAGCGCTCGTCAGCGCCGAAATGGTGATCAGCTGCGCGGCGCCTGCAAGGATAAGTGCGTCCCGCCGCCACGCCCAGCTCGGCGGCGCTGGCACCGGCAGTGCCGATGTGGCTGTGCTCACGGCGGCGGAGGTGTCGGCTGGTGCGTTCTGCGTGGTCATGGCGCGCTCCTGGTAAGCAAAGTCGGAAGTCACGAAAATCGTGCCGACCAGGCTTCCCGGCGCACCTGATGTCCAGAATAGACCCCGGCCGGCATAGGCGCCAGTAAGCATCCAGCGTGCAGGCGAGCCGCCGCATATCTCGCACAGCTGACCGCCAGATCTACTCCGTCATCTCCTCGGCTTTGACTTGGCCGTAGGCGACGGCTGCCCAAACGTGGCATCGTGGCTCCGGCTGCCGTCACGGACGGTGGCGGCGGGGCCGATTGACGGCACGCAGGTAGCCGCCTGATCTCGTGCGCTGACGTGGCCATCGCGAGCATGAGCCGACGATGCACCGGGTATGGGTAATGTCATGCTGGGTGATGTCACGGATGTTCGTGCGTGAACTTGCTCCTTATTAAAGGTTCGGTGAAGCAAGGGATGCCTCGTCCGTATGTGCCGTCCGGTTCCAGCCGATGAGGTTCCCGGTGCCTCCCCTGATCGGGCTGCGCTAAGCCTCGATCCACCGCGTAAATAGGGTCGTTTCTGGGCGTGTCAACGCGAAAGGTGCCCTCTGAACTGGGACGATAGGAG
>JBAPYC010000047.1:0-45704 GCA_049284535.1 Streptosporangiaceae bacterium | reverse complement strand
GCCACGGGCACGGCGTAGGACCAAGCGCGCGGGGCGCGCCGGAAGGCCAGCGCCGACGCCGAGCCCGCGGCCAGGCTGGGGATCAGCACGCTGAGGACGAGGAACCAGGACGACAGTGCCTGGGTGTCGCTGGCCCGGGGCGGGACAACGTCCGACACCGTAAGGCGACGTCCGGACCGTGCCGCCAGGGCGGTGAAGGCCCCGCTGAGAGCCTGCTGCGGGCCAGTGCCACCGGCCTGTGTGACCAGCAGCCGCAGGTTCGGGCCGGAAGCGACCAGCGCGCCATCGACCTCACGCTGCGCGACCCCGGTCGTTGCGCCGGCCTCGCTGCCGTAACGACGGAAGCGGAAAGCCCCCGGGACGGCGCTGTCCAGGGCGTGCTCGACCTGGCGGGTCACCGCGGCGGAACCGACGATGCCGACAGGAAGGTCATGCGGTGCCGGCTTATGGAAAGCGCTGAGGGTCAGCGCGACGAAGACCGCGACGAAGGCCGCGCTGGCCCCGATGAAGCCCGCCAGAGCGCGGTACTGGGCCGGATACCTGTGGCCATCACCCCGGCCGGTGCCCTGCCCTGAGTGCCGATGCCGAGGTGCCGTTTCGCCGCCCGCCCTGCTCATCGCCGGCCATCGGCAGGCTCAGCGGCGCCCCGTGACCGCTGCAGCGTGAGGTCTTCCTGCTCGACAGCAAGCAGGCCGAGCGGGCCTTCCACGGCCGAGCCGCCGGCGAATCGCCCGGGATCAGCGGCCAGGGCCTGGCCCAGGCGATTCCACAGAATCATCAGTTGCTTGACCATCGGGCAGGCTCCTCGGTCGCGGGCCGGTGCTGGTGTCTATGCTCGCGTTCCGGGGCGCCGGTCGCGCCCGTGGGAGACCCTGGTCCCCAGGGCACGCGGCCCGGGTCACAGGCAGGGATCTCCGGGCTGCCGCGGCATCCGGGCTGTCCCCGAAGCGCCGCATCGAGGACTACTGGCGACACGATCGCAGCTGGAAATCTGCAGCCCGGACGAAACCGGATAACAGGTAAGCCCGGGTCGCGGCGGCCACCGCAGCTTGCGGAACGAGCAGGCGGGTGCGATCTCCGCGACCAGCACCGGCTGCCCGGATTCGCAGCGGCACTAGCTGGAGCCGTGGAGCTGATCAGCACCGGTCAGCTCACGGCTCCAATCGCGCGACCACTGCACGATCGGCCGCAGGCTGACGACGAGCGCCCGGCCGGTGGGGGTGAGCGTGTAGCCGTCACCGGTGTGGCTGGTGATACGCGCGCCGGCGAGTTCGTGCAGGCGCCTGGTCAGCACGCTCGAGGAGATCTCGCCGCAGGCGCTACGCAGCTCCCGGAACGTCAAGGGCCGGCCCGCCTGGTACAGCTCCCAGATGATTCGCAGGTTCCAGCGGCGGCCAATCAGGTCAAACAGCGCCATGACCGGACGCCCGGTGCCCGATCCACGGACAGGACGGCCGGGACGCGGCGCGGAGGACGGCTTTGCGCTCACCGGGTGCTGGGCAGCGGGTCGGCATCGAGCAGCTCGCGCATCCGGCCTATGGCCCTGCTCAGCGTCCCGTACGGACGCAGGAACAGTGTCACTTGGACAAGCGCGCCCGTCTCGTCTCGCTGCTCGCGCACCATCCCCTGCACGGGCGCGCCGTCAACTCGTGCATTGAACGACGCCACCAGGCCGGCGGCGCCGGCCCACTCGCTCGCGCACTCAACCTCCTCCAGCACGCTCGCGATCAGGCCCAGGACATGTGCCGCGTCACCGCGGCCGCGGTAGTCGGCCACCGGGCTCGAGAACGTCGCTTCGGGTGCCAGCAGGCCACCCAGCCGGCCGGACGCGCCCTCTTGCCAGACCCGGATGACCTCCGATGTAGTCACGCCTCTAATTAAGAGGCATGACGCTTAGCCGCGCAACCCAGAACTCATCTGGTGATCCATTCGGGGCGGTGGCGGTGTCAACGAGGGTGAAGTCGGCGGGGTTGGGCCGCGGCGGCTGGCTGCTGGGTTCGGGCAGGCGCCAGAGCAGGTTGGCGGCACCGATCAGCGACGCCCGTATGCGGTCGAGCACGCCGGTGGTGAGCTGCCGGGTGAGGGCGCGGGCGATGGCCGCGGCCAGCAGGTAGCCAGTGGCGTGATCGAGGGCCTGGACGGGCAGCGGCACCGGATCGTCGCGTCCGAGCCATGTGGCTCCTGCCGCGGCGATCCCGCTGCTCATCTGGACGAGGCTGTCGAATCCGCGCCGGGTACCCCACGGGCCGGAGTCGCCGTAGGCGGTGAGGGAGGCGATCACAAGGCTGGGGTTGAGGGCGGCGAGGACGTCATCGGGGTAGCCGAGGCCGGTCATCGCGCCAGCCCGGTATCCGGTGACGAGGACGTCCGCGCCGCGGACCAGCTCCTCGAAGATGGCCCGGTCGGCGGGTGTTGCCAGGTCGAGGGCTGCCGTCCGTTTGCCCACCGTGGTCTCCGGGAGCAGGGACGCGACCTCGGCAAACCCGGGTGGGTCGATGCGCAGCACGTCGGCGCCGTAAGCGGCGAGGAATTTCGTGCAGTCCGGGCCGGCGATCACCCGGGTCAGGTCGAGGACGCGGATGCCGCCGAACGGCCGCGCAGGCTCGATGCCACCTCGCCAGGCCGGCACGGCGTCACCTGGTCGCGATTCGACGGTCACCGCCGGCTCGCCGGCGGTAGCACGGCCCGGGGCTGAGGCGAGCCACCCGGATCGGTCGTGCATGACGGCGGCAGCCCCGCCAGCGTCGACGATCGCGGCCTGGAGTTCCTCGCCCGGCCAGCCGGCCGCGGCCTTCTCGATCGCGTCACGGTCCTGCCCGCCGAGCACCCGCTCAGCCACCGCCCGGTGATAGGGGTAATTGGTATGCAAGCGGATCCAGCCGTCACTGGTCCGGTAGTTTCCCGCGATCGGATCCCACAGTTCAGGGCGTGGCCAGCCGATCGGGGTGAACAGCCCTTCGGCGGCGAACGCCGCGCAGGCCGCCCGGGTGTCGATGGTGACGCCCGCCGGAGGAATGTCGCGTCGCGCGGCCAGCAGGCGGGCCGCAGCGACACCGGCCGCGGCGACCGCCCCGGCGGCGAACCCGGTCACGTCGAAGCGTGCGGGCAGCACCGCTGACGGGCCGGTCACGACCAGGTCGTCCGCGGTGACGGTGTCATCCGCGGCGCCGCCGGCGGCGGCTTGGGCCATCAGGACATAGGTGGGGTAGAGATCGGCGGCCATGCACCGATTCTTCGTCCGCTGGCTACCACAAATCAACGTTGATTATCATCCACCTGCCGACGCTGTGATCGTGTCAGCTCCCGGCGAGCCCGGACGACGCCCGCGCCAGCGGCAGGAACACGTCATCGACGATCTGGGTGATGACCTCCGGCGTGACCGGCTCCAGCGTCATCAGGACCTCGTGCCGGAACAGGTCGAACGGCAGTGAGATCACCCGAACGGGCAGCGTCTTCGGTCCTAGCTCGCCACGGGCGATCGCCCGGGTCACGACTACGTCCATCACCGACTTGCGCTCGCCCATCAGCTCCCGGCGAAGCTCGGCCGGCGACAGGCTGAGGTCCTGATAGAGCGCGCTCAGCCGCATGGACACCACGGCGGCCATGCTGCTGCGCAGCTCGTTGGCGGTCGTCAGCAGCGCGATAGTGTCCCCGCGAAGGCTGCCGGTGTCAGGCACGTCGCCGGGGGTGGTCTCCCCCCGCCGGCGGAGCGTGGCCCGCAGCAGGTCCTCCCGGGTCCGCCAGCGCCGGTAGAGCACGGGCTTGCTTGAGTGAGCCCGTTCGGCTACTCCCGCGAACGTGAATCCGCCCCACCCGTCCGTCTCCAGCACGTCCCAGGCGGCGTCCAGGATCGCCGCCTCCAGCGCGGCCCCGCGCCGCCGGGTCGCCTTCTCGCCGGCCTGCTCGCTCATCTGACCACTCACCCTTAAGAAACTCTTTGCGTATCTTATCAGCTCGATTTAGGCTTTTAAGAAACCAGATAGTTTCTTAATGGAGAGAGTGATGAGCGAGACGAGGACCCGCCCGGAACCCGCCCAGCCCGGCCAGGCATCCGGACCGGAGGCGTCCGGCGCGCTGCCGCCAGAGACGCAGCGGGCGCTGATGGCACTGATCATCGGCGGTGTGGCCGCCGTGCTGGACACGACCATCGTGTCCATCGCGCTGAACACACTGGTCAGAGCCCTGCACTCCACGGTCGGCCAGATCCAGTGGGTCAGCACCGGCTACCTGCTCGCCCTCGGTGTCGTGATCCCGGTCGTCGGCTGGGGCCAGGCCAGGTTCGGCGGCAGGCGGCTCTGGATGGCGGCACTGACCCTGTTCGTGGCGGGCTCAGCGCTGTGCGCCGTGGCCTGGAACGCCGAGAGCCTGATCGGCTTCCGGGTGCTCCAGGGCGTGGGCGCCGGCATGATCTTCCCGCTGATGCAGACCCTGGCCATGCAGGCGGCTCGCTCGGCCCAGGGAGGCACCAGCTTCGCGTCCGGCCGGGTGGTGGCTACGGTGAGCCTGCCGCTCGCGATCGGCCCGGTCCTCGGGCCGGTGCTCGGCGGTGTGATCCTGAACTGGCTCGACTGGCGCTGGCTGTTCCTGGTCAATGTGCCGGTCTGCGTGATCGGCCTCTACCTGGCCTGGCGGTGGCTGCCGGCCGACACCCCCCCGGCTGGCGCCCAGCCCCGGCTGGACCTGCCCGGCCTGCTCCTGATCGCGCCTGGCCTGGCCGGCATCCTGCTCGGCCTGTCGAACGTCAGCAAGAGCGGCGGCCTTGGCCGCGCTGATGTCCAGGCGCCGCTGGCCGCCGGGCTGGTGCTGCTGGCCGCGTTCGCGGTCTGGGCTCTCCGCCGGACCAGCACCGGCCGGGCCGGGTCCGCCCTGGTGGACCTGCGGCTGCTGCGGATCCGCTCGGTCGGCGCGTCCTCGGCCGTGCTGTTCCTGACCGGCGCCTGCATGTACGCCGCGATGTTCCTGCTCCCGCTGTACTGGCAGGACCTGCGCGGGTTCGCCGTGCTTGACGCCGCCCTGCTGCTGATCCCCCAGGGGGTGGGCTCGCTGCTGACCCGGATGCTGGCCGGCAGGCTGACCGACCGGATCGGCGGACGGGCCGTCGCCGTCGCAGGTTTCACGCTGGTCGCGCTGGCGACCGCGCCGTTCGCGTTCGCGGGACCGAGCACGAACCAGTGGTGGCTCGGCGCCGTCCTGCTGCTGCGCGGCCTGGGCCTGGGCGTCGTGCTGATCCCGGTGATGACCGTTGCCTTCGCCGACATCAGCCCCGCTGAGATGCCGCACGCGTCGATGCTCACCCGGATCAGCCAGCAGGTCGGCGGCTCGTTCGGGGTCGCGGCCGGCGCCGTCGTCCTGCAGTCGGCGGTCGCCAGCGGGCACTCGCCGGGTCAGGCCTTCGGCCAGGCGTTCTGGTGGACCATCGGGTTCACCGTGGTCGCCGCGCTGGCCTCGTTCGCCCTGCCCGGACGCCGCACCGCGGCACCGGCGGAATAACATCTGGGCCAGACGGCCGGCCCGTCCGGCAGAGGGCAGGCTGGTGGCTCGCCAGGCGAGCTCTGCGTAACTGTGGAGCGCACATGCACGACACGTTGTTCCGGTGCGAGGAATTCGGGACTGCCAGGCCAGCACCAGCCGCGATGATTTTCATCTGCCCGTACGGCACCCCGATCCAGAAGGTGCGTTTCGCGATAAGGCGGCTGCTGCGGACGGGCTACCGCGTGCTGGCGTACGAGACGCCCACGGCCGTCTTCAGCGAAGCCAACCCCACGATCTTGCCCGAGCTTATCTCCCGGGTGCGGGCGGACATCAGATCGCGGATAGCGAAGCTGGCCACTGAGGGCATCACCGAGGTCGGGTTCTTCGGCAGCAGCCTGGGCTCCTTTATCCTCTACAACTGCATAGGCGATGAGATCCCCGAGTTCCGCTGGGGTGTGTTTAACACCGGCGGCAATATCGCCCAGGGCGTGTGGAACATGCCGACGCTGAGGCAGCTGCACATAGCGCGAGGATGGTCACTCCCCCGGCTTGAGCAGGCGTGGTCCGAGCTGCAGTGGCCGGACTTCGGGCGGCTCGACGGCGGCCGGTTCGTATTCGCGAGCTCGCGGCGGGACAGCATCGCCCCGTTGCGCGACATCTCGCCGTACCTCGAGCCGATGCTCCAGGCAGGCGCCGACGTCAGCGTGCACGAGGTGCCGGCGACCAGTCACCGGACGGCCGTCATTGCCGGCCTGTGGATGGCGCCGCAGCTTGTCCGGATGGTGCGGGCAGCTCAGCCCCGCTTGATCAGGTAGGCACGTCCGCACGCCGCCCCGGCGAGGGGCGGCCAGCTGGACCGAAAGCAGCGACCTGAAGCTGATCGGTACGAGATTGTGCCGTATTGGCCTGCGCTAGATGCCCGGCCGGTACAGAATGCTGCTCGGCAGGCGGGTGGTTACTGCCGTTGGGCATCGCCCTTGGGAGGGCACTGATGCCGCCGAGCAGGGATGAATTGGGGGTCACGCTTGCAAGACACATCTTCAGCTGCTGCCCCGGCGCCGTCGGGCCTGCCGGATTCACTGCTCTCCGGTTACCGGGCGGCGGTGGACGACCTTGCGCGGGAGGCGGCTGGGCGCCCCCGGCCCGGCGATCTGCTCGGTGCTGATCTGCTCGGGGCTGATCTGCTCAAGGCCGAGAAGCTGGTCAGCGAGCGCCTGGGACAGCCAGAGTTTGCCGCTGTGCTTTCCGGCCTGGTGGGAGGGCCGGACGCTGCGGCCGCGCGGCTGGCGGATGAGATCCGCAACTACCGTCCCAGCACGCGAAGCTCCGCGAGCGACTTGCCGACCTTCGTCCGGATTCTCCTGCTTTCCCAGATCGACTCGGTGTGGTGGAGCGGAACGCCCGCCTTCGCCTCGGACGCCGACGTCATGCGCTCGGCCGAACTCGTCGATCTCATGCCGCTCAGGTCGGCAAAGGTGCTGCAGTTCCAGTACCGCGCTCAGCCCGCCGGGCTGCCGGGCCGGGCCAGGGACTGGGCACAGCGGCAGGTGCTGCCGGCCATCCGTCCCCGCACCGCAGGGCTGAGCTTCACGCGTTCGCGGCCAGCGCTGATCGCCGTGGTTAACCAGATCGCCCGGGAGCTCGCCGCCGCGCTTCCGCCGCACACTCCCCGTCTCTGGGTGACCAGCACGGTACGCAGCGTGCAGCATCAACAGCGGCTCAGGGCGCTGGGCTACGCCGCCGTGCTGCCCAGTTCCCACTGCGCCGGATATGCGTGCGACGTCGAGATGGAGTGGTTCCGCCGGTTCGATCACGGCAACGTGCTCGCCCGGTTGCTCCTGGAACGGCAAGAGGCAGGCCAGCTCAACGTCATCGACGAAGGCCAGGCGTGGCATCTGTGCGTCAGCCCGCTCGCGCACGACGAGCTGGCGGCCGCGTACAGTGCCGAGCTGGCGGACCGGTAGCCCAGGCAGGAAGAGGCTTCAACATGTGCGGTATCGCCCTGGCCATAGGGCCAAACCCGAGCGCCACGGTATTCGGCCAGATGCTGGACGCGATCGCACCGCGGGGAGACGTGCGCGAGCAGACCAGAGATGACCGGCACTACCTCGGTACCCAGCGGCTGAAGATCGTGGACCGCGAGCGGGCCATTCAGCCGTGGAGCTCGCCCG
This sequence comes from Streptosporangiaceae bacterium, assembly GCA_049284535.1. Lineage (GTDB taxonomy): Bacteria > Actinomycetota > Actinomycetes > Streptosporangiales > Streptosporangiaceae > Palsa-504. Next base: position 38,061 of record JBAPYC010000047.1, on the reverse strand, counting down.
ACGGCCGGTGGGCGGTTTGCTACAACGGTGAGGTTTACAACTTCCGCTCACTGCGGTCCGAGCTGGCCACCCTCGGCCACCAGCTGCGCAGCGACAGCGACACCGAGGTAGTCCTGGAAGCCTTCGCCGAATGGGGGGAACAGGCGGTTCACCGCCTGCGGGGTGAGTTCGCGTTCGCGGTCGCCGACCGGGCCACGGACCGTGTCTACCTGGCTCGTGACCCGCTCGGGGTCAAGCCGCTCTACTGGTCGCGCTCCGGCGGCCAGCTGTACGTGGCCTCGGAACTGAAGGCGCTCGTCCCAACGGGCGGGCTGGTCAGCGAGGTCCCTCCCGGCCACCACGGATGGGCGAGCCCGGCCCAGGACCCGGCTCTGGCCCCGTACGTGGATCTGCTCACCATGGGGGACGGCGACGAGCCCGTCACCGATATCGGCGAGGCCACGCGGCTGGTGCGGTCCACATTGGAGGACAGCATCCGGGTCCGGCTCGATACCGACCTGACCGTCGGCGTCATCTTGTCCGGCGGCCTGGACAGCACACTGACTCTGCTGCACGCGCGGGAAATGCACCCCGATTGCGTGGCGTTCACCATCGGGACCCCGGGCAGCGATGACGTCGCCTACGCCCGTCGCGTGACCCGCGATCTCGGCGTCGCGCACGAGGTCATCGAGCTTGCCCCGGGCGACATCCACCTCCCGGAGATCCGCGAGGCCATCCGGCTGTCAGAACTCACCGAATACGGCGACGTCATCAACGCGGTCATCTCCCGGCTGCTGTTCGCCCGGGTCCGCAGCCACGGCGTCAAGGTGGTCCTGTGCGGGGACGGCTCCGATGAGCTCTTCGGCGGTTACGAGATGTACCGGCAGCCCGATCCCGGACTGCGGCAGCGGCTGTTCCAGCACAAACTGCACAACCTCGGCCGGACGGAGCTGCAGCGCGTCGACCGCACCAGCATGGGACAGGGCGTGGAAACGCGTGTGCCGTTTCTCGATCTGGCCCTTGTCCGGCTGGCGATGCGCCTGCCCATCGAGCTCAAACTCCGTGACGGCCAGGACAAGTGGATCCTGCGTCATGCTTTCGCCGACCTCCTGCCGGATTACGTCCGGCAGCGCCCGAAGAATCCCCTGTCCCACTCCTCCGGGCTGCACGAGCGCGTCCGCCTGTACCGGTCGCTGTTTCCCCGCATCTACCGCTCGTTCGGGTACGACGCGCTCGGCCCGATGCGCCGGGATTTCTCGATCGTGCTCGAGCAGCATGGCCTGGACCTGGACCGGGCTCTGCGGGACGCCGACGCCCAGCCTGACTACTCGATGACCGAGCACGCACGCGACCTGGCCGGAGCCCTCCGCTGGAACGCCGTCGGCGCGCTACGGCGGCATAGCAGCCCGGTCGGGCAGGGCTGATGCCACCGCCCGTTCGGTAGTTCAGGGCCGAACGGGCTCGGCTATCTGCCTCTCCCGCAACCGCGGGCCCCGCTGGTAGCAGGCCGTCGCGGCTTGCCGCTACATGTCCAGCACGATATCGGTGACGGGCTGGGTGCAGCAGATGAGGACCTGACCATCGGCCGGGGGTTCCAGCGGGTCCGGAGCGTAGGCGATGTCCCCGGACAGCAGCCCAGTGACGCAGGTGTGGCAGACGCCCGTGCGGCAGCTCCAGCGGGTGGGGACGTCGCAAGCGTCGGCGAGGTCGAGCACGCTGCGGCGGTCAGCGCCGAAGGGCGTGCTGATGCCGCTGCGGGCGAAGGTGACAAGCGGCCCGGATCCTGGCGGCCCTGGCGGCTGGTGCGGCGGCTTGCGTACCTGCCCGGTGATCCCCGGGTTGACGGGGGGCAGCGTCCCGAACAGCTCAGTGTGGATCGCGGCCTGGTTGAGGCCGATCGCCGCCAGAGCGTCCTGCATGTCGGCCATGAACGAGGCCGGCCCGCAGATGTAGGCGCTGCCGCCGGGCGGGATGGGCAGCCCGGCCAGCGCCTCCTTGGTGAGACGCCCGGGCGCGGCATGGGCGCGGCGCCGCTCGGACTGCGTCGCCGCACTGTAGAAGATGCGCTCGCGGGCATGCGGCAGCGAGGCGAGCAGAGTCCGCGCCTCGGCCGCGAAGGGATGCTCGCGAGGGCCGCGTGCCCCGTACAGCCACCAGATGTCCCGCTGGCTGTGGTCCGCCGCAAGCTGGTGCAGCATGGCCAGGACCGGCGTGACACCGATGCCAGCGGAGATAAGCAGCACCGGGCCGTCGCCGTCCCCGAGGGTGAAGTCGCCCCGAGGGGCGGCCACGTCCAGGATCGCCCCTGACTGCACGGCGCGGTTCAGGTAACCGCTTGCGACACCGTGCGGCTCCTGCTTGACGCTGATCCGGTACGTGCCGTCGTCCGCCGCCGTGGACAGCGAGTAGCTGCGGACCGGGGCCGGCGACCCGGCGCCGCTCACCCGCAGGGTGAGGTACTGGCCCGCCCGGGCCGCTGGGAGAGCCGTGCCGTCGGCGGCGGCGAGGCAGATGGACGCTACCGTGGCGCTTTCTTTGATGACGCTGGTAACGCGCAATGTCCGGAAGCCGGGCCAGGCAGGCTCGGTGTCTGGGTGGGCGGCTGCGCCGTCGCCTTCGGCCGCGGCCAGCAGGTCGCGGAACGATCCCTGCCAGCCTGGACTGAGGGCCGGGATCGTCAAGGCAACCTGCAGCTTCGCACGGTCGCGGTCCGGGAGATAGAGCAGCGCGTCCGTGTCGGCCACCGACAGGGGGCCAGGCCCGGTCCTGGTCTTGATGATCGGGTCGCCCGCCTTGATACGCCCTTCGCAAATGACGCGCATATAGAAGCCGGGACGGTGCTGACTCACCAGCAGCTCGGGCAGCTCAGGGGTGTTAAGCCGCATTCCGAGCCGGTAGCAGGTGACACGGGGCTGGGTGACTTCGAACTCAGCCTCACCGATGCGGTACCGGTCGCCGATGCAGACTTCGTCATCGGGCAGGCCGTCAACGGTGAGGTTGTCCCCGAAGCTGCCATAGCTCAGGTCGTCGCGCCCGAGCTGGCGCCGCCAGTGCTCATAGGACTGGACCTGGTAGACGAGCACGGCCCGCTGCTCGCCGCCGTGACCCTGCTTGTCGCCCTGGCCATCGCCGTCGATGTTGAGACGGCGGACCATCTGCGGCCCGGCCACCGGCTCCTTCCAGACTCCGGTATAGACGGTCTTGCCGTGCCAGGACACGTCCTTGGGCATCCCGACGTTGACCGACAGCAGCACCGGCATGTCGCGTTGCGTTCCCGTGGCAGGACCCTCCCCTCGGTGATGATTCCCGTGGCCTAACGCACGATCAGCATCACGCCGGCCCCTGACGTATCGCGCCCGTGAACACCCTGGGGAGCACCCTGGTCGCCTGACCGCTCGTGACCGCGTCAGCGAGCCGGCTGGCTTGCGCGCAGGGCCGGCCGCTGAAGTCCGAGGTGGTCGCGCAGCGTGTGGCCGGTGTACTCGGTGCGGAACCGGCCACGGCGTTGCAGGATGGGCACGACATGGTCGACGAACGCTGTCAGCTCGTACGGAAGTGTCGATCCCATGATGGTGAACCCGTCGACAGCGCCGGCGTCCTGCCAGGCGATCACGTAGTCGGCGAGCTGCTCGGGTGTCCCGATGAAATGGGTCTGCCCCGCACCGCCAGTTACCTGCTGGGCGACCGCACGCAACGAAGCGTCCGGCCGGGCGCGCGCGGCCGCGTACAGCTGCTCCGCACGGCTTGACGGGGCCGGCTGCCCGGCCCAGAGCTGCGGCGGCAGCGGAGCGTCCGGGTCGAACGCGTCGGGGTCCAGCCCGGCCGTGTAGAGCGCGTTCTGCCAGCGGAACTCCGGGCTCATCAGCTCCTCCAGCCGCCGGGCCCGGGCCTGAGCCTGCGCCTCGGTGCCACCCAGGGTCACCATCAGCGCGGGGAGGACGAGCACCTGCGCACGGTCGCGGCCCGCGGCGGTGACCTGGGCGTGCAGGCCAGCCCGGAAGGCCACCGCTGCCTCTAGCGATGGCGGCCCGGAGAACACCAGCTCCGCGTACCGCGCGGCCAGCCCGACGCCGGCCGCCGACTGCCCGGCCTGAACGAGCACCGGGTGGCCTTGCGGGGAGCGGGGGAACGGCAGGACTCCCTCGGCGTCGTAGTACTTGCCGTGGAAGCGAGGGGCGTGCAGCTTGCTGCGGTCCGCCCACACGCCATGCTCGCGATCTCCGATAACCGCGTCGTCGTCCCAGCTGTCCCACGCGCGGGTGACGACCTCGACGAATTCGTGCGCGCGCGCGTAACGGTCGGCGTGGTCAGGATGGGCGGCCTCGCCGAAGTTCGCCGCGGCCAGCGGCGTGACGGTGGTGACGATGTTCCAGCCGGCCCGACCGCCACTGAGATGATCCAGCGTCGCGAACCGGCGGGCGAGCTCCCACGGCTTGCTGTAGGTCGTCGAGCCGGTCCCGATCAGTCCGATGCGGCTGGTGACCGCGGCCTGAGCCGAGAGCACCGAGACCGGGTCGAATTGCGTCTGAGGCAGGTACGTGGCGCGGTATTCGGCGATGGCGATGTTGTCGGCCAGAAAGATCGAATCCATCAGGCCGCGCTCGGCGATCCGGGCGATGCCGGCGTAATAGGAGAGCCCGAGGACGCCGCGGACATCGTCATCGACCACGCGCCACGCGGACTCGTGGTAGCCGTTCGGCCAGATGAAAGCGTTGAAATGCAAGGGACGTGCGTTCATGGCTGGACTCCTTCGTCAGTTGTTGCGAGAAGCACTCCGGCAGTTGCTGCGGCTCACCGCCGTGGTTGCCGCACGGGGGCAGGCCGTGGCCCGCCGGCGAGGATGTCGCGCACGAGCCCGACAGCGACAGCCGGTTTCGAGCGCACCCACGGCCGGGCGGCCATCGCATACAGACCGTCGTGGACCAGCCAGATGCGCTCGGACACCTCGACCGGCCGGGCGACTCCCGCCTGGCGGACGAGCCTGTCGATCCGGCTGCGAGCGTGCTGCAGAAACGCCTGTGCGAGCTGAGTCGCCGCACTGTCGTCAGCTGGAAATTCCGCCACATAGTTACGCATCGCGCAGCCGCGGAACTGGGGCTCGGCCACACACGCGGCGAGGTAACGGGTCAGAGCGATGATCTGATCGGCCGGGTCGCCGCCAGCCCGGGCGAGCACCTCCTGAGCCTGCTGCTCACGGTGCTGCCCTTCGGCGTCGAGATAAGCGGCCACCAGGTCGGTCTTGCTCGGGAAGTGGCTGTACAGCAGATTCTTGCCACAGCCGGCGGCGTCGATGATCTGATTCATGCCGACGGCGCGAACACCGTTTGTGTAGAACAACTCCGCCGCCACCTGGAGGATGCGCTCCCGCGTCCCCTCCAGGGCCTTGCGAGCCATGGCGTCCTCCGGGGGCAGGTGCATAACGGACCGATCGGTCCGTCCAGTATGGACGATGATCCGCAGCCTGCGCAATACCGGACCGGACGGTCCCGGACCGAACGGTCCCTCTTGAGGTTTCTGCAGACCCTGAATCGCGACCGCCAGGGTGCGGGCCAGGGTCTCCACGGGCGCGACCGTTCGCCTGGCGTGCGATCGTCATGCCATAAGCGACAGACGCCGGCCGAGGCGACAGGCCGCATCGATTTATGACCGAGGAGCCATCGTGTCCATCGGGCCAGGCCAGCCGGTGACCCCAGGCCAGGAAGCCAGGCGCGCGATGCAGCTGACCAGCGTGATCCCGCCGGCGTCATGGACAATCGTCATGGCTTCCGGCGTCGTCTCGGTCGATCTGTCCGCGGTCCACCGGCCGGTGCTGTCGGCGATCATGCTCTGGTTCGCGGCGGCAGTCTGGCTGCTCCTGGCGGTCGTACTGGCCGCGCCGCTGTTCTGCCAGCACGGCCGGTTCGCGCCGGAGGCCAGCTCGCCCGTGTCGCTCACGAGCGTGGCGGCCACCGCCGTGCTCGGGACCCGGCTCGCCCTACAGAAAGGGACAATGCAATGGATCCTGATACCCGCACCAAGGCCGCCATCGAGGAACATTGGGAGGCATCAGAACGCGGCGACAACGAGACCGAGCACGCCATCTACGCCACGGACGCGATCCTGGACTATCCCCAGTCAGGTGAACGATTCCGCAGCCGCGCCACGATTTCAGCGCAACGCGGCGGCCACCCGGCCAGCCGGCACTTCACCGTCCTGCGCATCGCTGGCAGCGGGAACCTGTGGGTCAGCGAGTGCATCATCACCTACGATGGCGCGCCCACCTACTCCGTGAGCATTATGGAGTTCGCGCACGAGCATGTGGTGCACGAGACGCAGTACTTCGCAGACCCCTTCAGTGCGCCCGCATGGCGGGCAGACCTCGCGGAGCCAATGCCAGGCAGGAGCATCGCCAGAGCCTGACCCCGCCGCTGAGGCGAACCGCTGTGACCGTCAGGGAGCAAGCTAAGCTAATCCGGAAACATCCGGAATAGCCAGCGCCCGCGGTGCAGCGCTGAAGGAGCGTGCCGTGACGCAAGACCCACCGGGGGCCACGAAGGGCAGTGAGCTGCCCCGCTTTGATACGGGCGTGGCGAACGCGGCCCGCATGTGGAACTACTGGATCGGCGGCAAGGACAACTTCCGCGCTGACCGTGAAGCCGGGGACCACGTGCTGGAGGCGATGCCCGCGCTGCCGCTTGTCGCCCGGATGCTGAGGCGCTTCCTGATCACCACGGTGGACGAACTGGCGGCCGCAGGCGTCCGCCAGTTCCTGGACATCGGAACCGGGATGCCCACCGCCGACAACACCCATGATGTGGCGCAGCGAGCCGCGCCTGAGTCACGGATCGTCTACGTGGATCACGACCCGGTGGTCATCAGCCATGCCCAGGCACTGCTCACCAGCAGTGCGGCGGGAAAGACGGACTATATCCAGGCCGACCTGCGGGACTGGCCGGCGATCTCGGCTGCCGCCCAGCGAACCCTGGACTTCAGCCGCCCGGTCGCCGTCTTGCTGATCGCGGTACTGCATTTCATTCTCGATGCGGAGGACCCGCACCGGATGATCTCCCGGATGATGGCCGACCTGGCACCCGGCAGCTACCTGGTCATCGCGCATGCCGCCAGCGACATCCAGGCCAGTACTGCCGCGGCGATGGCCCAGAGCTACAACGCCACCTCATCGCTGACGATCACCCCCCGGGACCAGGCGACGGTGGCCCGGTTCTTCGATGGCTTGGAGATGACCGGCCCGGGCCTGATGCCGCTCGCTCAGTGGTGGGGTGCCAGCCCGGCCACTACAGCCAGCCCCGGCCTGAGCTGCTACTGCGGTATCGCCAGAAAGCCGTAGCCAAGCAGGTTGCTGCTAACGTGACTGCTTGCTGGCATCGATGGTGAAGGGCTGGAAGCGTTGGCATCCCAAGAGGACCTGTGGCAGCTCGTGATGAGCGAACGGCAGGGCGTGCTCGCAACCGTGGCGCGAGACGGGAGGCCGCAGCTATCCAACGTCCTGTATGAGCCCGACCCTGATACCCGCGTGGTGCGGATCTCGACCACGGCCGACCGGCTGAAAGCACGCAATCTTGCGCGCGATCCGCGCGCAGCGCTGCACGTGTCCGGACAGGATTTCTGGCACTACGCCGTGGCCGAGGGCGACGTCACCTTGTCGGCCGTGGCGTCGGCCCCCGGCGATGATGCGTGCCGTGAGCTCCTGGCGGTGCACACGGCTTTCTACGGCGAGCAAGACGCGGATGCGGTCTACCCGGATCTCATCGCGGCCGGGCGGCTGGTCGTGCGCCTTCAGGTCAGCCACCTGCACGGCGTGATGACCACAGCCGGCCCCAGGCCGGTACCGCGGGCAGGTTGACCGGCCAGCCTCCCGCCGCTTCTCAGACTGCCGTGCTGGCGACGGCGAGCTTTGATCGGACGAGCATCAGCGGCGCCTCGGGATCATGCGGCTGGGGGATGGCCGCGAGGGCGAACTCGGCGATCGCGCCCGGCCGGAAGACGAGGCAGTGAGTCGAGCCGCCGTACTGGAAATAACCGAGTTCCTCGCCCTTCCCGACGTGGTAGCCGGGAGTCAGATTCGGGCTGATCAGGCACGAGGAAACCTCCGACATGCCGACCGCCACGAACGCCATCAGGCCGATGACAGGGTCATCGGCCTCGATGATGATGACCGCCCGGGCCGCGACGTGTGCCAGGTAGGACTGTGAGTTCATGGGCTCGACCGCGTCGGCTCCTTCCGAGTCGGGCTCTGAGTAGTAGGTGCCCTCCACCACGAAAGCCCGCACGATCGTCCCGGCCACCGGGCTGTGCCAGCGGTGGTAGTTGGTCGCGCTCAAAAAGGCCTGATAGACGGTCCCGCCGACGAACTGGCCGGCCGACTCGTCATTAGCCAGCATGTCCGCAAGCGAATAAGGCTGGCTCTTGATCCAGAAGCGGTCCTGAAGCTTGACGTCTGCGGCGATGCCGTAGGGTGTGGACTCGCAGGCGCTGACGATCACCTTGTCGTCCTCCGGGGAGGCCACCGGCCGCTCGCCGTCTTTGAAGCGCCGGGTGAAGAAGTCGTTCCACGAGGCAAAGCCCCAGTGCTCGTCCTTCGGGTCGTGTGCGTACTGCTCGATACCGATCGCGCGCTGGGCCTCGGCGCATTTCCAGCCGGACGGCGAGTCGTTCAGTGCGTAGAGCGAGTCGCCGCTGCTGAGGAACTCACTCCAGGCGCTGAGGATTTTCCTGATCATCGCGTTGACCCGCGGGTCGCGGTAGGCGGCGAAGCCGGCCGGTGTCCCCATCGTCCAGTCGAGGATCGCGCCGAGCGGCGTGGCCACCATGTGACCGCCGAACTCTGGCGCCATTGTCAGCACCTCGTTGATCAGGCGCATCATGTGCTCCACGCTCTCCAGGTGCCGCTTGCGGTACGGCTTGGTGGGCGGCACCTGGGCGATCATCTGATCGATGTACATGCGCACCACGGGATCGGTGTCGATCAGTTCCTGGAACTCCTTCAGCACGGGATGAAGCACGACGTGCTCGCCCCTGGCTTCCGCCCGTTCGCGGTGGCCGTCGAGCCATGACTCCAGCTCGTCGTGGTCTTCCGGCAGCCAGCCGGCACGGCGCCGTACGTCCACATCATGGGGGTGAGTCGTCATGCCGAAGAGGTACCAGCGCCAGCGCGGCGGAAACGTCTTCTGCCCAGCCAGGTCTGCACGCACAAGATCCGCGCCTGTCCCCAGCGCAGCCCCGCTGCCACTGACAGATTGTCAAGGTGCTATTGACGCCGAGGCGCCAAATTGACCCAGTGTTACGTTCGCCATATGGGCAGGCGATGGCTCACAGCAGGCCAGGCCTGAAAGCCGCCGGCGGCCAGAGGCTAGGAGGAGGACTTCAGTGGAAGGTCAGCTGGGGCCGGCCGGTTACCCGATCTCGGTGAAGGAGTGGTGGTCCGGGCTGGGCGAGTGCTGCTGCTGAAGAACGAGCGTGATGAGTGGGAGCTTCCGGGGGGACGGCTGGAAGCCGGGGAAACCCCGGAGCAGTGCGTGGCGCGGGAAGTTGAGGAGGAGACCACCTGGAAGGTGATCACCGGGCCGCTGCTGGATGGACCGTCCTGGTAGGGATCATGCGGTCCGGTTAGGAGCCGCAGCCGGAGGGTAACCCGACCTGGCGATGAACCGACCGGAGCTTGATCCTGTCCCTGCCGGATAAGCTCAGCCAGCGTTTGCGTGCCGAACCGTGAGTGTGCCCGCCGGAGGAGATGGCCAACATGACCGACAGCGACCCGACCAATTCAGTGCCGCCCGGGGAAGAGCCAGCCACGTGGCCCCAGCAGGAGCCAGGCACGTCCGAGCCTGCCGAAGATCCCGGGTACCTCACGGAAACTGGCCAGGCTGTCGGCGAGGACGGCTCGGTCGTCCCGATCATCGGCGGCCTGCCCGCCGTCGAGGGGTCGGCCTGGGACATCGGCGCCCCGCTGGAAGACCGCGGTACTGGTCTGGCTGACGATCTGGGCAACGCACCGGACCAGGCCAATCAGGAGGACACACGCAGCAGTTAGATCGCGGCCGGCGGCGGCTGCCAGTGCACCTGACGACGAACCGCGTCCCAGGGGCGGCCGGCCGCCGCCGTCATCGCCTCGGCCGCGATTTGCATCGACGGCGCCGCTCACTACCCGAATATGGAACGCCGAGAGGCCTTCCAGCGCGCGGTCACAGAGTTCCTGGCGGCATGACACTGCCTGCCTGCGGCTGACGTCTTCCACCGCTCCGAGGACATGCGACGCTCACGCCGAAAACGCAGAACCACAGGCGGCCACGTACACACCGACGGAACCGGCGGGCCGAGCCTGACCAGTCCTGGAGCTGACTTGCGGCCGGCGGTCAGCGGCTGGTCAGGTTCGGCTCACATGCTGGGGCCGTGAACTCCGGTGCGGCGCCGGCCCGATTGCTGGTCGTGGATGACGAGGCGACGATCCTGGAACTGCTGTCGGGGTCACTGCGACTGATGGGGTTCGAGGTGATCACGGCGGCGAGCGGCGCCGAGGCGGCGCATGCCGTGGCGTCGGGCCGGCCGGACCTGGTCCTGCTGGACGTGATGATGCCCGACGGGGACGGGTTCGAGGTGATCCGCCGGATACGTTCGGGGGCTGGCGAGGTTCCGGTGATCTTCCTGACCGCCCGGGACGAGGTGCCGGACCGCGTCCAGGGCTTCGCGGCAGGCGCAGACGACTACGTGACCAAGCCTTTCAGCCTGGAGGAGCTGCTCGGCCGCATCCGGGCGGTGCTGAAACGCACCAGGCCGGACGGCCCCGGTTCCCGGCTGTGCGTCGCCGACCTTGAGCTCGACGAGGAAGCGCACGAGGTCAGGCGGGCCGGCGCCCTGGTCGCGCTGACACCCACCGAGTACCGGCTGCTGCGGTTCCTGATGGTGAACGCTGGGCGGGTGGTCAGCAAGGACCAGATCCTGGACCAGGTCTGGGAGCACGACCCGGCTCGTGACGCCAGTGTGCTCGAGCCTTGCCTGAGCTATCTGCGGCGCAAGGTCGACCAGGCGGAGCCGACGCTGATCCACACGGTCCGCGGTTTCGGTTACGTGCTGCGGATCCCGCCTCCGTAGGGAAGAAGCCGTGAGGGCGACGCTGAGACCGGGCCGGTGGCTGGAGGCCGTGCGTGGGGCGTCGCTGCGCACGCGCGTGATGGCGGCCGCCGCGCTGCTAGTCGTCCTGACCTCTGTAGTGACCGCGGTTCTGGGCACCACGCTGGTACGCAGTTACCTGCTGTCCCGATCTGATACTCAGCTCCGGGATTTCGCGACGGTCGCGAGCCAGATCGTGGAACGGCAGCAGCTCCAGCCGGGTGACAGCAGCCGTCCCGAGGCGCTGCCCACGCAGTTCCTGGTCGAAGTCATCTCTGCTAGCGGGCAGATCAGCGCGGCGGGCGGTCCGCTTGGCGCGGCGGACGGACCGCGGCTGTCCGCGGCGCAGCTCAGCAACACCGGAACGCCGTTCACCGCTGCTTCGGCCGGCACCGCGGGGGGCTCCTGGCGCGTCCTGGTGCAGCGGCAGCCCAGCGGAGGTCATCTGGTTATTGCCTACAGCCTTGACGGTCTCGACAGCACGGTCACCCGTCTGGAGGCAGCCGACGCGCTAGCCGGGGCCGTCGCCGTCGTCCTGCTGGCCGGCATCGGCCTGCCGCTGGTACGGGCCAGCCTGGCGCCGCTGGCGCGGATCGAGGCGACGGCCGCGGCGATCGCGGGCGGTGACCTGTCCCGGCGCATCGACCATCCGGCCGGGAACAGCGAGGTCGGGCGGCTGGCCGAAGCACTGGATGTGATGCTGGTCAGCATCGAGACCGCATACCTGGCGCGAGCGGACGGCGAGGCGCGCGCACGGGGGTCGGAGGAACAGATGCGCCGCTTTGCCGCGGACGCCAGCCACGAACTGCGCACCCCGCTGACCTCGGTGCGCGGGCTGGCCGAGTATGGCCTGCAGCAGGGCGACGCAGCCAGCCGGGAGGAACTGCTGCGGCTGATGGCGATGATCGCCCGCGAGGCCAACCGGATGGGCGCTCTGGTGGCCGACCTCCTGCTGCTGGCCGCCTACGACGCTGGCCGTCCGCTGGACCGGCAGCCCATCGACCTGGCCAGCCTGGCCGCCGAAGCCGTCACCCAGGCCCGCATCGTGGACGCCGGGCGGCCGATCACGCTGGTGGCCGCCGAACCGGTGATCGTCGACGCCGACTCCGAACGGCTGCGGCAGATCATTGACAACCTGATCGGCAACGCCCTCCAGCACACCCCGCCCGGGTCGCCGGTCACGGTGACCGTGACCGGCGATCCCGGCCCCGGGCAGCTCACCGTCGCCGACCAGGGGCCTGGCATGACATCAGAACAGGCATCGCGCGTGTTCGAGCGGTTCTACCGCACCGACGGCGCCCGCACGCGCGCTCGCGGCGGTACCGGGCTCGGCCTGGCCATCGCGGCGTCGCTGGCCGCCGCACACGGCGGGGAGATCACCGTCGACACCGCCCCCGGCCGCGGCGCTGCCTTCCATCTGCGCCTGCCGCAGGCAGAGATCTCCCAGCAGACCCCAACCGGGTCGCAAGACCAGGTTCGTTAGCCGCCTCGCGCCCGGCGGCCCGCGTGGTCCAGCCGGGGGGCATGGCGTTTCATGCCGAACGACTCAGCGCGAGCAGGTCTTTTGCAAGCCGAACGGCCATCACCTGCCCTCGCCGGCCATGGCGGACTTCGCCGGCCCTGCGGTCTTGGCGTGCCCTTGGCGGCCGTTTGCTGATGGCTTGGCCGTCAGCCCATGCTGCACAACCTCGCGGCCACCTTCCGGGCTTTTTCCACGGCGTTTGCGGCGCGGTCAGCGATACCTGAGATCAAGCATCTCAACGACAGGAGCTAGGCACATGTTTTCCAGCACACGCAGCAAGGTCATCGCGGCCGGCGCCGCAGCCGTCGTGCTCGCGGGCGGTTCCTACGGGATCGTCGCCGCGACTTCGCCCAGCGCTTCGGCCACGACCGCCGCCAGCAGCAGCCCGGCCGCCGGATCCGGATCCGGCGGGGCCTCTAACGCCCGGTCCGGGCCGGCCGCGGGCGGCTCATCCGGCACGGTCACCAGCATGTCCTCCTCCGGGTTCACGCTAACCACCGCAACCGGCCAGAAGGTGACCGTCAAGGAGGCGTCCGCCACCACCTACGAGAAGGCGACGAGCACGGCCACGTCCGGCGCCGTCACCACCGGTGAACCCGTCCTGGTGCTGGGCACCACCGACAACACGACCATTACCGCCGCCCAGGTCATCGTGCAGCCGCCCAGCACCAGCGGATCGAACCCGGGAGGACAGGTGATCGGTTTCACCCAGGGACAGCAGGGGTCCACCGAGAAGGCCGGCCAGATACCTGCGGATTACACCCAGGGGTCGGGGACGATCGTCAGCGGAACGACCGCGGACAAGGCGACCGAAGCGGCGCTGGCCGCTTACCCAGGCGGCGTCGTGGACCGCGTCGTGGCGCTGGGCAACGGCCAGTACGAGGTCCACTACATCGGCGTCAACTGGCCTCACCACATCTTCGTCAACCAGGACTTCCAGGTCATTGGCGCCGACGACTAGCCGTCGCGGTGAAGCCGGGGTGGCCGCCCGCCGCTAGGCGGCGGGCGGTCTCACCATTGCGGCATCATCGCCTGGGGGTAGCGGCTGCCGTAGGCCCCGCCGGGCAGGATCTCGCCGATTCGCGCGAGCTCGGAAGCGGAAAGCTCGACGTCGGCAGCGGCGGCATTCTCGGCCAGCCGCTCGGGCTTGCGCGTGCCCGGGATGGGGACGATGTCGCTGCCCTGGGCCAGCAGCCAGGCCAGCGCCAGCTGCGTGACCGTAATGCCCTTGTCCCTGGCCAGCTCGGCCAGCTGGCCGATCGCCTCGGCATTGCGCTCGTAGTTACCCGGCTGCCAGCGCTCGTCCCAGCTGCGCATGTCGTCCTCGGGGTATTCGCTCGCGGGCTTGACCGCCGAGGTGAGAAAGCCCCGGCCGAGCGGCGAATAGGCGACGAAGCCGATCCCGAGATCGCGGAGCACGGGCAGGACCTCCGCTTCCACGGCCCGCTCGAAGAGCGAGTACTCGGTCTGCAGCACCGAGACCGGCTGGACGGCGTGGGCGCGGCGGATCACATCCGGGCCGGCTTCGCTGAGACCGAAGAAGCGCACCTTGCCTTCCTCGATGAGCTCCTTCACCGCGCCGGCGACATCCTCGATCAGGACGTCGGGGTCGACGCGGTGCTGGTACAGCACGTCGATGTGGTCGGTCCCCAGGTACCGGAGGCTGTTCTCGGTCACCTCGCGGATATGGGCGGGCCTGCTGTCGAACACCCGCGGCATGTCGTCGCGACGGGGGAGCACGAAGCCGAACTTCGTGGCCAGCACCATGTCGTCGCGGAAGCCGTCCACGGCGCGTCCCACCAGCTTTTCGTTGGAGCCGGCCCCACCGCCGTACAGCTCAGCCGTGTCGATGAAGGTCACGCCGAGATCGCGGGCGTGCCGTATCGTCGCGATACCGCCGTCCTCGTCACCGGCGCCGTACGCCATCGTCATCCCCATCGTGCCCAGGCCGATCGCCGAGGTGACCAGTCCCTGCCGTCCAAGAGTGCGCTGGTGCATCCGCGTTCCCCTCATCAGTTCTGTGAACTACATGGCTCGATTGCCCTATCCTATCGCTATTCCGATCCATCCAGTTCGTTCGGTATCCTGGGCACTGTGCCCTACGACGCCGCGGCCACCCGCTCGCGCCTGACCGAGGCCGCCGTCCAGGAATTTGCGGCCTACGGCCTGGCGGGCGCTCGCGTCGACCGGATCGCGGCCTGCGCCGCCGCCAACAAACGCGCCATCTATGACTACTTCGGCAGCAAGGAGGGGCTGTTCGACGCCGCGCTGAACAAGGTGATCGGGGACCTGATTGAAGCGGTCCCGCTCCGGGAGAACGACCTGCCCGGCTACGCGGGCGAGCTGTTCGACTATCTCCAGCTGCACCCCGAGGCGGTCCGGATGCTCGGCTGGCGACGGCTCGAGCGCCCCCAGGCCGGCCCGCGTATCTCCGGCTCGTTCACCGACCGGATGACCGCGGTCCGCGACCGGCCCGGGACCGGCATCCGCAAGCACGCCATCGACCCGGTAGACCTCGTCATCCTGACCATCGGCCTGGCCAACGCGTGGGAACTCAGCGCACCCGACCTGCTCGCCAGCCGTGGACAGGACGCCACCGACCCCGATCGCATCGCCCGCCATCGCGCGGCCGTCATCGAGGCCACCCGGCGCATCAGCGTCTCCCCCTGACCACACCGGCGGAAGACGCCGCCGGGCACGGCAGGTGCTGCGTTCCGCCCGCTTCCTGGCGGATGCTCTTTACCGGGACAGCTCCGTCACGATCCGCTGCGCCTTGTCCGGCCCGTCAACCTCCCACACGGTGCGCCACCGGTCTGGTCCGGTGATGGCGATCAAGCCGCGATAGGAATCCTCGCGGCATGGGTGGTGCACCCACTGGCCCGGAGTCCAGGCATGGAACGGCCGGCCGTCGGAGAAGTACAGCCACCAGCCTTCTTCGGCCCGCTGCAGCCGATAGGACCGGGAGACGGGCAGGCGGGATCCGTTCCAGGTCAAGGTGCCCTGCTCGGCCCACGCGATCTGACCGTCCCCCTCGCTGCACAGCGTGAGCTGGCCGCTCATCGTCCCGGACAGCCCGGCGCGCCGGTCGTACAGCGTCCGGGTCAGCCGCCAGTCCCCGAGCAGGGCAGCCGGGTCGGTCGCGGCGATGGTTGCTGCGGCCACGGCTGCCCGGGTCATGCGGGGACGGACTGCATGGCCTCGGCCAGGAGCGTGACCGACCGCAGCCGGCCCTCGAGGGTCGGCGCGTGGTGGGCCACGATCAGCTCGTCGGCCTCGGTCCGTCGGATGAAGCCGTCGAGGTAGTCGCTCACCTGGGCCGCAGTGCCGACCGCAGAGTACGTGAGCATCTGGTCCACGTGCGCGCCGACACCCGCGGCGAGCAGATGGTCGGCCTGCTCGTCGGTAAAGTCCTCCGTGTTCTGGCCCGGGCGCCCGCGCCCGTACAGGCTGATGGCCCGCACGCGCCGGATTGCCTGGAACTGCTCCCGGGCGGCGTTTTCGGTGTCGGCGGCGATCACGTTGACGCCGACGATGGCGTACGGCTTCTCCTGCTGCTCCGACGGCCGGAACTCACGCCGGTAGAGCGCGAGGGCCTCTTCGAGCGCCGTCGGCGCGAAGTGCGAGGCGAACGCGTAGGGCAGGCCGAGCGCGGCGGCCAGGCTCGCCCCGAACAACGACGAGCCCAGGATGTACAGCGGGACGTTCGAGCCCTTGCCCGGGACGGCGTCCACCCCGGGCACCCGGGTGCTGCCGCTGAGATAGCCCTGCAGCTCCACCACGTCCTGCGGGAAGGTGTCGGCCGAGCCCGGGTCGCGGCGCAGCGCGTACATCGTGTTCTGATCCGAGCCCGGCGCCCGCCCCAGGCCCAGGTCGATCCGTCCCGGGTACATGGCGGCCAGGGTGCCGAACTGCTCCGCGATGAGCAGCGGTGCGTGGTTAGGCAGCATCACCCCGCCCGCGCCGAGCCGGATCGTCCGGGTGTGCGCGCCGACGTGCGCGATCACCACACTGGTGGCGGAGGAGGCGATGCTGGCCATGTTGTGGTGCTCGGCGTACCAGACCCGCAGGTAGCCCAGCTCCTCGGCCCGCTGGGCCAGCGCCACGCTGTTCGCGAAACTGTCACCAGCGGTCTGACCCCGCGCGATTGGCGCCAGGTCGAGAATTGACAGCGGGACACGCATTACCGACTCCTCGTCTGGGCGGCAGCGCTCACGACGTGGCCGGGCACTAGAGGTAGTTCTCCAGATCCGCCTTGATATCGGCAGGCAGCACGGGCGGCTCGTAGCGCTTGATGACCTGGCCGTCCCGGCCGATCAGGAACTTGGTGAAGTTCCACTTGACCTCGTCGGTGCCGTCGGAGCCCGGCCGGATCTTCGAGATAGCGTCGTAGAAGCCGCCGTACTGCGGGCCGAAGTCGCCGGGTGCCTCGGCCCGCAGCCACTGGTACAGCGGGTCGGCGTCCGGGCCGTTGACCTCGACCTTGGTGAGTACCGGGAAGGTCACGTCGTACGTGGACTTGCAGAAGTCCTGGATCTCCTCGTCGCTGCCTGGTTCCTGTTCCTTGAACTGGTTGCAGGGAAAGCCGAGGATCTCCAGGCCGCGGTCCTGCTGATCGCGGTACAGCGACTCCAGGCCTTCGTACTGCGGCGTCAGCCCGCATTTGCTCGCTACGTTCACGATCAGCAGTACCTTGCCCGCGTAGTCCTGCAGCGGAACCTGCTTGCCGTCCGCGGCAGTTCCCGCGAAGTCGTACGCCGTGGTCATGAATACTCCTCATCGTCGGGTCAGCGGACTCGGTTGCGCCCGCACCCCCACAGGGCCAGAACACCCAGCCCGGGTTGACGATTCCGCGGATACGGTCAGCGGTTGTGTGCGTTCTGGCCGTCCGCGCCCCGGCGTCGCGCGATGAGCTCGTTCTCGATGCGCCGCAGGGTCGCGTTGACGACGTCGATGGTCCCGGGGTCGTCCACGGTCCCCTCGAGGGCCCGGCTCCATGCGTCGCGCAGGTGCTGCAGGTTCTCCTGGGCCCGATGACTTCCGCGCCCTGCTCGATCTCAACCTGGTCGCGCCCTCGTCACCATGCAGGCGGTGATCCCGGTCATGCGGAAGCAGGGCGCCGGCAGCATCGTCAATGTGAGCTCCGGGATCACCTTCTCGGCGCTTCCCGGCACAGGCGCTTACCCTGCTTCCAAGCCGGCCTGAGCAAGCTCTCCGCCGTGGCGCGAGCCGAGCTCGCAGACGCTGGCATCACGGTCTCCACGATGTACCCGTTCATCACGGCCACCGAGTTCCTCGGATCGATACGAGCCGGCAGCGAATCCGCGTCGCGCCCGGAACACAGCCACGCGCCGCAGCCGCAGCCGCCCGGGCAAGTCGCTGCGGCGATCCTCGACCTGATCAGGACGGGCGATGAGCAAGCCGACCTGGTCCCTGAGCAGTTCGGCGGCAGCTTCGAGGGCTGACGGCCCACCTTGGTGACATCATGACCCGCGTCCGTGCCGTCCCCGCCCTGCTCCGGACCAAGGCGACGATGACCATCCCGGCACGGCCATAGCCATGGCCACCGGCTGCTAGGTTCGGCGGATGACGATCGGAACACCCCGGCAGCCGCTGCTGACGGCGGCAGATGTGGACGCGGCGGGTGCCCGGCTGGCCGGCGTTTCGGCGGCAACGCCGCTGCAGGCGTGCGAGCGGCTGTCGCGCGCGACCGGCTGGCGGGTCTACCTCAAACGGGAAGACCTGCAGCCAGTCCGCTCTTACAAGTTGCGCGGCGCGTTCAACCTCATGGCCCAGCTCACTTCGGCCGAGCGGGCGGTCGGTGTGGTGTGCGCCAGCGCGGGAAACCACGCGCAGGGCGTCGCGTTCGCGAGCCGGCGGCTCGGCGTGCGGGCCCGGGTCTACCTGCCCCGGCCGACGCCACGGCAGAAGCGCGACCGGATCGCAGTGCACGGCGGCGACCTGGTGCAACTGATCCTCTCCGGGGACACCTACGACGACGCGGCCGCGGCCGCGGCCGCTGACGCGCGCTCGTCTGGAGCCGTGCTGGTCCCGCCGTTCGACGACGTGCGCACGATGGCCGGCCAGGGAACTGTCGCCGCGGAGGTCCTCGCCGAGCTGCCCGAGCCGCCGGACGCCGTGGTGGTCCCGGTCGGCGGCGGAGGACTGATGGCGGGAACCGCCGCCTTCCTGCGTGAGCGGGCGCCGTCCATCCAGGTGGTCGGTGCCGAGCCGGCCGGGGCCGCTTCGATGACGGCGGCGCTGGCGGCAGGCTGCCCGGTCACGCTGGACTCGATCGACTCCTTCGTCGACGGGGCTGCGGTCCGCCGCGTCGGCCAGCGGACCCTTGAGGTCATCGCCGGCGGCCCGCATGCGATGCTGACGGTGGACGAGGGAGCCGTCTGCACCGAGATGCTGGCGCTTTATCACAGCGAGGGCATCATCGCCGAGCCTGCGGGCGCCCTGGCCGCCGCGGCGTTGCACCTGGCCGACCAGCCCCCGCGCCTGCGCCCCGGCGCGGTAGTCGTGGCGCTGGTGACCGGCGGCAACAACGATGTGTCCCGGTACGGCGAGATCATCGAGCGGTCCCTCGTGCACAGCGGCCTGAAGCACTACTTCCTCGTCGAGTTCGCGCAGCAGCCCGGCGCGCTGCGCCGGTTCCTGGACGAGGTGCTCGGGCCGGACGACGACATCACGCTGTTCGAGTACGTCAAGCGCAACAACAGGGAGACCGGCCCGGCCCTGGTCGGCATCGAGCTCGGCAGCGCCGGCGGCCTGGAACCGCTGCTGTCCCGGATGAAGGCCTCGCCGATGCGCATCGAGCAGGTCACCCCGGGATCGCCCGCCTACACCTACCTGACCTGACCGTTTACCTGACCTGACCGTGGCAACCGCAGGACAAGGGCCGCTAGACGCTCGCCGGGGGATGCGTCAGCCGGGCGGAGCACGGTCCAGCTAAGGGCGAAGGCCGGTGAGCATGCGGTCCAGGACGATGCCGAGCTCGGCGCGGGTCTGCGACGGGTCCGGCGAGCGCGCGATTGCCAGGCTGGCTTCCGTCAGCATCGCGATGAGCAGCCGGGCCAGTGCCCGCACCGGCACCGCGTCCAGGTCCCCGGCCTGCACGCAGCGGGCGAGCCACTCTTCCAGGATGCCCCGCCCGTACCGGTCGACGAGTTCCTCCCACGCGTCCGAGCCGAGCACACGCGGCCCGTCGACCAGGACGATCCGCTGGAAGTCGCCACCGACACACACGTCGAGGTACGCGCAGATGCCGTCCCGGATCTCGGCGAGCGGAGACGGCGCTTCGGACGCCAGCTGCTCATCGATCAGCCGCTGGGCGACCGACCCGGCGGCTTCGGCCATCACCGCACGGAAAAGGTCCGCCTTGTCCCGGAAGTGGTGGTAGAGCGCGCCCCGGGTGACTCGCGCGTCAGCCACGATCTGCTCGGTGCCGGTACCGTCAAAGCCCTGAGCTGCGAAAAGGCGACGCGCGGAGGCAATCAGGGCGGCCCGGGTGTCCGAGGCGTGCTCGGCACGTCGCGGTTGCGGTTTCGCTGCCATACAGCCATCATGGAACATACAGCGTGTATGTTCCAGACACACTGCATGACACAGCTTGCATGACCCAGCTTGCATGACAAGGGCGCCGCGGCGCCGGCGCGGGGATACGGAGGCACCAACTCATGGCCATGCCACTCCACCTGACGGTGAAGCTCGGGACGTACCTGATGAAACAGAAGATCAAGAGGGTCGAGAAGTACCCGCTGATCATGGAGCTGGAGCCCCTGTTCGCCTGCAACCTCTCATGCGCGGGCTGTGGCAAGATCCAGCATCCGGCTTCGGTGCTGAAGCAGCGCATGCCGGTCGAGCAGGCGGTCGCCGCCGTCGAAGAGTGCGGCGCGCCGATGGTCTCGATCGCCGGCGGCGAGCCCCTCATGCACCCGCAGATCCACGTGATCACAGAGGAACTGCTCAAGCGCAAGAAGTTCGTGGTCCTGTGCACGAACGCCGTCCTGCTGCCAAGGCACATCGACAAGTTCAAGCCGAACAAGAACTTCGCCTGGATGGTGCACCTCGACGGCATCGGCGAGAAGCACGACGAAGCCGTCTCCAAGGAAGGCGTCTTCGAGCAGGCCGTCACGGCGATCAAGCTGGCCAAGCAGAAGGGCTTCCAGGTTTACACGAACACCACCGTTTTCAACACGGAGACCCCGCAGGACCTGATCGCGACCCTGGACTACATCAACGACGAACTCCAGGTCGACCGGCTGGAGATCGCGCCCGGGTACGCCTACAGCAAGGCCCCCGACCAGGACCGGTTCCTGGGCGTCACGCAGACGCGTGAGCTGTTCAGCAAGGTATTCGCCGAAGGCCGCCGCAAGAAGTGGCGTTTCAACCACTCGCAGCTGTACCTGGACTTCCTCGAGGGCAAGGCGGACTTCGAGTGCACGCCGTGGGGTGTCCCGCTGTACTGCCTGAAGGGCTGGCAGAAGCCCTGCTACCTGCTCGACGACGGTTACGCCGAGACCTGGCGGGAGCTCCTGGAGGACACGGACTGGGACACGTTCGGCCGGGGCAAGGACCCGCGCTGCGACAACTGCATGGCCCACTGCGGCTATGAGCCCACCGCGGTCCTCGCCACGATGGGCTCCCTCAAGGAGAGCCTGCGCGCCTTCGCCGGCTGACACCGAGGGAGCAGTACCGGCCGCAGTCAGGCCGGCTGGCTGAACGGCACGGTGACCGTGATGGTCACGGGGAACCAGCGAGCTCCGCCTGCGTGCTGCGGCGCCCCGCATGCCGTCTGCAGGTACCTCATCGGCGGCCCGAAACCCGCCAGCGTGTCGCTGGCCGGGAATCCGTAGCTGTCCCGTATGACATAGGAGAGAGCCCCGGCATACCGCCCGTTCTCGCGGCGGCCGCTCCCGGTTACGGTCAGGCCCTGCGTGCCGCGAAATCCCCAGTACAGGTCGCTGTTCGCGGACTCAAATGCCACCGCCGGCAGCCGGCCGGCGGAGAGCTGGACGTGCGTGCGGCCCGCCTTCAGCTGGCTGAGGACCGCTGCCTGGACTTCGCTGTCCACCGCCCGGAACGCCGTGCTCGCCAGCGCCTGCTTCGAGATCAGCGACCCGGCCCGGTAAGAGACGTCCGTGCCCTCCCCCGTCAGGAAGTGCCGCAGGAGATCAGCCGCTACGGGGAAATTGGCCAGGACGAACCCGCGGGCCACCTTGACGCCCAGCGCGTGGTCGGCGGCCAGGGTAGCGCTGTCACAGCTGGCGCCCGGCGTCTGCGCATGCGTGTCCTGGCTCCCATTGGGCGGCACGGGATTAACCCCCGCCACGGTGAAGGCGGCCGTAGCCCTCGTGGGGTGAACTGAGGCGGGCGCGGGCGACCCAGTGGACGAAGATCCGGTGGACGACGACCCGGTGGACGAGAACGCGGTGGACGACGCCCCGGCCGAGCAGCCCGGCAGCGCCGCGGCCAGGCACACCAAGGCGGCGGAGATGACGGACTTCCTGGCCACCATCGGATGGGGATGTCCCACACCTGAGGATCCCACGGTGATCGGCATGGGCGGCCCTCGCTGCAGATGGCGAGGGTGAACCCGGGTCGCCCGCGAGCTGGAGTCCGCACCAGCGGAATGATGGGTGCGTGACTTCGCCCATGCCGTTGGCTCGCAATCCACTGGGTACCGTGCGGCCGAGCAGCGCCCGGGCTCTCCTGCTCGTGGTGATCGGCGAGTTCGTCTGGCCCGCTGGGCAGCCCGCCTGGTCCTCCACGCTGCTGACGGCACTATCTGAGTTCGGCATCGAACCCAACGCCGCCCGCAAGGCGCTGCAGCGGACGGCTGGCACGGGCGTCATGACGTCCGGGCGGCAGGGGAACCGTGTGCAGTGGAGCGTGGCACCGCGGGGTGAGCGCATTCTTTCCGCCGGGTGGGAGCGAACCTACGGCTGGCACACCCGCGATACGCAGTGGGACGGACGGTGGCTGGTGCTGTCGGTGACGGTCCCGGAGAGCCAGCGCAAGCTCCGGCATCACCTGCAGAACCGGCTTTTGTGGGCCGGGCTCGGCTCTCCGACGCCGGGTGAGTGGCTGACCCCGCACTGGCAGCGCGCCGAGCAGGTCGCGGGAATCGTGCGGGAACTGCAGCTGGAAGGCCAGGCGCACTCGTTCGTCGGGGAGCTCGGGCCGCTCGGTGATCCTCTCCGGCTCGTGACGGCGGCGTGGGACCTCGACGAGCTGCGCGAGGACTACGAGCGCTTCGGCCAGACATACGCACGCCTGGAGCCGCGGACGGACCGGGAGTATTTCCGGGCTCGCGTTCAGCTCGTGCAGGACTGGCGGCGGTTCCCTTACCTCGACCCGGACCTGCCGGCTGCCTTCCTGCCGGAGTCGTGGCCCGGATCCGAGGCGTCGAGGCTGTTCACCGAGCGCTACGGCGCCTGGAAGGCGGCATCGGCCCGCTACTGGGCGTCCACGGTCGCGGCTGGCTGACGTGCCACCATCTGCCGGAGCACGTACTTCTTGACCTTGCCCGACGGTGTGCGCGGCATGGCGTCGATGATGTCCAGCCGCTCCGGCCAGAACTGCCGGGCCAGACCGGCCTTTTCCAGGAACTTCTTGATGTCCTTCAGGGTCGGCGCGCTGCCGTCCGGCACAATGACGGCGCAGCCGCGTTCGCCAAGCCGGTCGTCCGGGTAGGCCACGACGGCGACGTCGCGGATCTGGCCGTGCTGAGCCAGGATGTTCTCGACCTCGACGACGGGAACGTTCTGGCCGCCGCGGACGATGATGTCTTTACTGCGGCCGGTGATACGGATCCCGCCGTCCGGCGTGCGCAGGCCGAGGTCTCCGGTCTCGAACCAGCCGTCCGGGGTCTCCGCGTCCCTCGTCAGCTGCGGCTGGTCACAGTAGCCGACGATGATGCTCGGCCCGCGCGCCTGCAGCCGGCCCTCTTCGCCATCGGGGACAGGCCGGAGTTCGGAGTCGACGATGCGCAGCTCCATATGCCCGACGGGCAGGCCGTCGCTGGACGCGAGGATCTCGAGCGGCGCACCCAGCCGGTGGATCGAGCAGATGCCGATCTCGGTCATCCCCCACAGCGAGACGAGATCGACGCCGAGGTGCTCCTGCATGGCGATGGCGGCCTGGGGCGGGATGGGAGCCCCTCCGCAGACGAACGCGCGCAGGCTCGACAGGGCTCGCTGAGCGGCTTTCTGCGCGGCGACCATGTCCATGGCGTATGGGGTGGCCGACAGGGTCCAGGTGATGTTTTCCAGGTCGATGATGTCGATCAGCTGCTGCGCGTCCCACACGTCGGTGTAAACGACCTTCTGCCCCATCGCGAGCGGCATGTACGTGCCCCAGAAGAAGCCGGTCAGGTGGCCGACTGTCGACGCCATGAAGCAGGTGTCATCTGCCGTCAGGCCGATGGCTTCCGGGAGCGGCCGCCCGGCTGACCAGGCCGTGTTATGGGTGTGCAGCGCCGCTTTCGGCGTGCCGGTGGTACCGGAGGTGAACATGAGGAAGGCTGGGTCGTCCGCGCCCGGCCGCAGCCGGTCCAGTTCCTGGCCAAGGCCGGGGCGCAGCTCGTGCCGGGGCGCGACAAAGGCCTGCTCGAACGACAGCACCTCGCCGTCGTCCGGCGCGCCGTCCACGACCACGATGTGCTCCAGGTCCGGCAGTCCCGCCTTGAGCGAGACCGCCATGTCCCGGTGCGAGAACTTGCCGAAGCTCGCCGGCACGACGTACACCTTGGACCGCGCGTGCCGGAGCATGAACGACAGCTCGTGCTCCCGGTAGATCGGTGGCACCGGGTTGGGGATCGCTCCGGCTCGCATGGCCCCGAATACCAGGGCGGGGAACTCCCAGGTGTTGGGCAGCTGAATCGTCACGACGTCACCGGGCCCGACACCGAGCGCCCGGAACGTCCCCGCGAAGCGGTCGATCAGCGCGCCGAGCTGGCCGTAAGTGATCGTGGCGGGCAGCGGGTGCCCATGGCGGTACGAGACGACGGCGGCCTTGTCCGGATGGCGCCGGACGGCCGCGAGCAGCTCATCGAGCCCGGTGACGTCGCGCCACCAGCCGAGGCGGCGATACCGCTCCCGGTCAGCCGGGCTCACCGGCCGGCGCCACTCCGTCGTGGGCCCGGTCGTGGGCTGGGTCATCGGGTCCTCCGATCGCCGGGCCGAGCAATTAGCCATTCGCTCGTTGTCGCGCAGAAGATATGTCCACTATTATTGGGCCGACCGCGCCGGCTCGGCAAGTGCGGACGTATGGGAGTCGCCATGGCCCTGGATGTGGCAGTAACCGGCATGGGAGTGGTGTCGCCGCTGGGCTGCACGCCCGCGGAACTGGTGGACCGGCTGATCGCCGGCGATCTCGGTATCCGGGAGACGCCGTGGACCGCCGGCGACCCGGACCGGTTCGAGTTCTGGGCGCCGGTGGAGGAATTCGAGCCGCCCGGCTGGATGGCCGGCAAACTCGACGGCATCGACCCGTTCGCCAGGCACGCCGGCGGCGCGGTGACCTCCGCGCTGGCCGACGCCGGCCTGGACCGGCTCGACCCGCTGCGCACCGGCATCGTCGTGGGCAGCGCGAAGACCGGCACGCAGACACTCGAGCGGGCCCAGTTCGACGTCGACCGGCTGGGCCGCGCCGCGGCGGCACCCAAGCTGATGATCATGGTGTGGCCGAATATGGCCGCCGCCCAGATCGCCATGCAGTGGCAGATCCACGGGCCGTGCCTGACCCTGAGTACGGCCTGCGCGTCGTCCCTGGACGCGATCGGCACCGGCGCCCGGATGATCGCATCCGGTCAGGTTGACGTCGCGCTGGCCGGCGGGACGGAGGGTGGCCTGGCGCACGGGGTGGGCGACGACGGGTTCGTGCCGGCCAGCGCGTATTCGCGGTACCGCTACGGCATGGGGGCCGCCGTGACCGATCCGCGCCGGGCCTGCCTGCCGTTCGACGTCGACCGGGCCGGCATGGTCATGGGCGAGGGCTCAGGAATGTTCGTCCTGGAGTCCGCCGAGCACGCACTGCGGCGCGGCGCACGCGTGCACGCGTGGGTGCAAGGCTGGGGTACCTCCTGCGAGGCCTACCACCCCTCCACCCCGGATCCGTCGGGCCAGTGGGAACGGCTGGCCATGGAACTGGCCGCGGGCGAGGCCGGCGTCCAGCCCAGCCAGATCGACGTGCTGGCCGCCCACGCCACCGGGACTCCCAAGGGGGACACCGCCGAGATCGCGGCGATCAACGCGTTT
Source organism: Streptosporangiaceae bacterium (assembly GCA_049284535.1). GTDB lineage: Bacteria > Actinomycetota > Actinomycetes > Streptosporangiales > Streptosporangiaceae > Palsa-504. The sequence continues at coordinate 12,192 of JBAPYC010000047.1, read as the reverse complement.
TTCGCCGGCGCCGATCCCGCGGTCATGTCGGTCAAGGGCACGCTCGGCCATCCGGCCGGGGCGGCTGGCGCGCTGGCGCTGGCCACCGCCCTCGAGGGCATGCGCCGCGGTCTGGTCCTGCACACGGGCGGGACCACGAACCCGGAGCCGAGCATCGACTTCGACCTCGTTCTCGGCCAGCCGCGCAGACGGGACATCTCCTGGGTCCAGGCCAACGCCTTCGGTTTCGGCGGGCAGAACGCCTCGCTGGTGGTCAGCGCCGAGCGGCAGCGATAATCTCCTCACCCATAGATTCTAGTCATCATTCACTTTTTGCATTACGCTCGTCCCGTCAGCGAGCGACGGGAGCAGACGATGGCGGAGAGCGCGATCACGGCGGCACAGTCGGACGGGGTCGGGACGATCGTCTTCAACCGGCCGGAGCGCCGGAACGCCCTGAGCCTGGAGCTCTTCGGCGCCTTCGGTGATCATCTGGACGCCTGGCGGCGGGACGACAGCGTGGCCGTGCTGGTGATCACCGGCGGTGAGGAGATGTTCTGCGCCGGCCTGGACCTGGACTTCCAGTCGGGATTCACTCCTCAGACCCGGGCGGAGTATGCCGAGGCGTGCCTGCGGGTGTACGGGACTCTGCTGGATTACCCCAAGCCGACGATCGCGGCGTGCGCGGGCCCGACGCTGGGCGGCGGGTGCGACATCGCCGTGTTCTGTGACATCCGCGTCGGCGCCGAGAACGGTGTCTTCGGCTTCCCGCAGGTCAGGTTCGGCCTCACGCCCTACTTCTCGCCCCTGTGGAAGATCGTCGGGCTCAGCCAGGCCAAGTTGCTGACGCTCAGCGGGGAGCGGATCGACGCCGCCGAGGCCCTGCGCATCGGCCTGATCGACCGACTCGTCGGCACGGGACAGGTGGTCGCGGAGGCAACCCGGCTGGCCCGCAGCATCGCCGGGACGACAACCAAGACGGCCATGTTCAACAAGGAGATGATGCTGCGCTCTCCGGCCATGGATCCCATCTCGGCGCTGTCGTTCGAGACCATGGCCTACCGGGAGATCATCTGGCATCCCGACGTGGTGGACCGGGTCTCGGCGGCGTTCAGCCGGGTGCGAGGCCGCTCGTGAGCACGGCCATGCAGGCCACGAGTGCGGCGTTCCTGCGGGACTTCGCCGACCGCTGGCTGACCGCCTGGAACAGCCACGACACCGGCACGGTCCTCGCGCTGCTGCACCCGGATGTGCAGTGGGACGAGACGGTCTTCTGGCCGCATCCGCTGCACGGCCGGGAGGCGGTGCGCGCGTACGTCGACGCCATCTGGCGGGCCATGCCCGGCTACAGCGTCTCCGAGGTCCAGCTGTTCACCGCCACCGACGACGGCCGGGCGCTCGTGCTGTTCCGCCAGCGCGGCGCGGCACCTTCCGGGCTCGGCACCCAGCAACGCTCCAGCGGGCAGGGCTCCAGCGGGCAGGGCTTCGACGTGCAGGGCTGCGACATCTTCCTGGGGTTCCGGGACGGGCTGCTCGCCCACTACACCGCGGCCTTCGAGATCGTCGACATGCTGCGGCAGCTCGGCGCACTGCCGCCCCGCGGCGACCGTAAGGGCGGCGCCTATCTGCTGTCGTTGCTCGAGCCACGCGAGAACGAACCCGCAGAAGCGTCCGCTTCGAGCGAGGGAGCGATCCCATGACGGCCGTGACTGCGTCCGACCGGGCCGAACGGTACCGCGAGCTGGGCTTGTGGGACGGCCGCCGGGTAGGGGATCTGGTCAGGGACCAGGCGGCCCGCACACCGCACCGGGAACTGTTCGTCTTCGAGGGACGCCGGGTCAGCTACGGCGAGTTCGACGCCTGGGTCAGCACCGTGGCCTTCGACCTCGTGCGCCACGGGGTCCAGAGCGGGGACCGGGTCATGGTGCAGCTGCCCAACTGCCTCGAGGCTCTCGTCCTGCAGGTGGCCGCCTTCCGGATCGGCGCCGTGGACATGCCCGTCGTCCCCATCTACCGCGAGCACGAGGTCCGGCAGATCGTCGCCGAATCCCGCCCGGCCGTGGTGACCGCGGCGGCCCAGCTCGGCACCCGGCGGCCCGCTGACGAGCTCGACACCATCCTGGCCGAACTCGGCCACGATCCCGCCGTCCGGTATGTCGTCGGGGAGGAACGTCCCGGCTGGCAGCCAGTGCCGGCCCGGGGCGACATCGCGGAGATCGCCCTGCCGGAGCCGCTGCCCGCGGACGAGCCGACGCTGCTGCTGTACACGTCCGGGACGACCTCGGCCCCGAAAGGCGCGCTGCTGACCAGCGCAGCGCTGATCGCGCACATGTACAACTTCGCCAGGGCCCTGGACGTCGGGGCCGACTGCGTGATCCTGTGTGCCACGCCCGTGTCTCACCTCGGCGGTTTCGTCGCGGGCGTCATCTTCCCGGCTTTCCTGGCCGCCCGGTCGGTGATCATGTCGGGGTGGCGGCCGGATGAGGCGGTCGAGGTGATCGGGAAGGAGCGGGCCAGCCTGGCGATGGGCGCCACGGTGTTCCTGGCCGACCTGGTCCAGCGGTATGAGGCCGGCGCGGGCACCGACCACCGCCTCGACCTGTACGCATGCGCGGGCGCGACCCTCCCGCCAGCCCTGGTCCTGCGGGCCGAGGCGGTGGGCGTCCGCGCGATGCGCTGCTACGGGATGACCGAGACCGCGGGGGTGTGCGCCGCCGCTCCCGGCGACGCATCCGTCGAGCGGCGTTCGGAGTGGGACGGCCAGATCCTGCCGGGCATGGAGATCGAGGCCACCTCCCCGGACCGCGAACCGCTCCCGGCGGGCGCCGAGGGCGAGCTGCGCATCCGCGGGCCGCAGCTGCTGGTGGCCTACACCGATCCCCAGCGCACGCGCGAGCAGATCGACAGCCAGGGCTGGTTCTATCCCGGTGATGTCGGCGTCGTCGACGCCCAGGGCTGGGTGCGGATGTCCGGCCGGATCAAGGACATCATCAACCGCGGCGGGGAGAAGTTCTCGGCGCTCGACATCGAGTCGGCGATCGGCTCGCATCCGGACGTGTCCGCCGTCGCGGTCACGGCCGTACCGGACGAGCGGTTCGGTGAGGCGGTCGGCGCCTGGCTGGTCCTGGCCCCGGGGGTCACGTGGGATGGCCCCGGCCGGCTGATCCAGCATCTGGAGGACGTCAGGCTGGCCCGGCAGAAGATCCCCGCCCACTGGACCGTCGTGCCCTCGCTGCCGACGACGGCCAGCGGCAAGATCCAGAAGAACAAGCTGACCGGGTGAGCGCAGCCGAGCTAGCCGCGGCCCGGCCGGGACGCCCCTGGCAGCCCGGCCCGCAGCGCCGGGCCCAGCTGGCCGGGGCGGCGGCCCAGCAGTTCCGCCGGCTCGGCTTCCACCAGGTTTCCATGGCCGACGTCGCCGCCTCGGTCGGGCTCACCGCGCCGGCGATCTACCGGCACTACAAGAGCAAGGAAGACCTGCTGGTCGCGGCCATAACCCGCGCCCTGGACACGGTGGAGCAAGCACTGGCCCAGGCCGAAGGCACGACGGCGGGAGAATTCATGCTCATCGTGGCCGGCGCCGCCGTGGCCCGGCGTGAGCTGTGGATCCTGCTGCAGCGCGAGATGCGCCATCTGGGCCCGGAGCAGCGCCAGCTGCTCGACGAACGGTTCAGCCAGATCGTGCGGCCGTTCGCGGCCCTCATCAGGCGAGAGCGCGGGGACCTGGCGGGCCGGCACACCGGGCTGCTCACGACCGCGGTGCTGGCCGCCCTGGCCAGCGCGTCGGTGTACCGGAGCCGGATGCCGGAGCGAGATCAGCAGCTGGTCCTGGCGGCCGCGGCGACCGCCGCCTGCGGAGCGCGCTGGGCCGCGGCCACACGATCTGGTCACGAGGGCGAGACGCCCGCCCGTTCGGCCTCTTGGGTATCAGTTCCGGACCGGGGCGCGGAGATTCTCGATACCGCGATCCGGCTGTTCGCCGCCCGCGGGTACCCGGCCGTGAGCCTGGATGACATCGGCGCCGAGCTCGGCATGGCCGGGCCCAGCCTGCTGTACTACTTCGCGACGAAGTCGGACATCCTCGTGGCCGCCTTCGCCCGGGCCACCGGCTGGCTGGCCGCGCTGCGTGGCCCGGGCGGGCAGGCGCGATCGCTGCAGGACCTGGCGGCCGCGTACATCGACCTGGCCGTCCGGGAAAGACTCCTGTTCGGGGTCTATGTGACCGAAGCGGTGAACCTTCCGCCCGAAGCGGGCCGGCGCATCCGGTCCGGGCTGGACGCCGACATCCAGGCCTGGTGCGACGCGCTCGCCGTCAGCCGGCCCGAGCTGACCGGCGGGCAGCGGCTGGCCCTCGTCCACGCCGCCAGAGCCGTCGTCCACGACGTGGTGCGGCTCGGGCACTGGCACGGCCGGCCGGACACGGCAGTCATCCTCCGCGCTGTGGTCAGCGCGGTGCTGGCGGCCCCGCTCGAAAGGCAGGACACGTGAGCGACTATCGGTACCTGATCACCACCGTCCAGGACGGGGTAGGAATCCTGCAGCTCAACCACCCCGAGAAACGCAACGCCCTCGGCTGGGAACTGCACCACGAGATCATCGGCGCGCTCGAAGCCTGGGCCTATGACGACGACGTCGCCGCCGTCCTGCTGATCGGCAACGAAGACTACTTCTGCGCCGGCTGGGCGCTCGACGTCCTGCAGGACACCAGCGGCGACCAGCGGACCCGGTTCACCGACCTCGCGCTGCGGCTCATGACGTCGCTGTACGACTACCGCAAGCCGACGATCGCCGCCGTCGCGGGCGTTGCTCCCGGTTACGGCATGGACCTGGCGAACATGTGCGACATCACGATCGCGTCCGAGAACGCCGCCTTCGGCTCCACGCAGGTCAAGTACGCGATGAACGGCTTCTATCACGCCCTGCTCCGGAAAACGAACACCCAGCGAGCCCGCCGGATGTTCTTCACCGGCGACCCGATCGACGCGCACGAGGCCCTGCGGGTCGGGCTGGCCGACGAGGTCGTCCCGGCCGGCCAGCTACGGGCGTCGGCGCTGCGCCTGGCCAGCCAGATCGCCGAGCACGGCGCCGAGCTGACGACCGTGCTGAAGGAAGTCGCCCTGCGCGCCACCGACATGGATCACATCGGCGCGACCGCGTACGAGCTGCGGGTCACGCACGATCTCGTCCAGCGGGGCCTGTTCACCCGCCGCGTGGACGACGGCCTCAAGCGGCTGCGGGCCGGCCAGAGCCGGGCGACCGAGCGCCTGGGCGAGCGGTCCTGAGCGATGAGCACCCCAGAGCACGGTGACGCCGAGGTCCCGGACGCCCAGGTACTGGTGAAGGGCGATGGCCCGGTCCGGCACGTCGTACTCAACCGGCCCGGACGCCACAACGCCCAGACCCCGCAGATGTGGGCCGGCCTCGCGGCGGCGGGCCGCGAGCTCTCGGCCGACCCGGACGTGCGCTGCGTCATCCTGACCGGAACCGGCCGCTCGTTCAGCTCCGGGATAGACCTCGGGGAGTTCAGCCGCGACGACGGGTTCCTCCGGCAGCTGGCCGCCCGCCCGGCCGGGGACCCCGACCCGATGCTGGCCGACATCGCCGTCGCCCAGGACGCCGTCCGCTGGATACCCCGGGCGCCTTTCCTGGTCATCGGCGCGGTGACGGGTGTGGCGCTGGGCGCCGGGTGCCAGCTAGCGCTGGCATGCGACGTGCGGATCGTCGCCGGCGACGCGCGGTTCGCGCTGGCCGAGGTCTCGCACGGCCTGCTGCCCGATCTCGGGGCCACCGCGTTCCTGCCGCGGCTCATCGGCCGGGAGCGCGCGCTGGACCTCATGCTCACCGGCCGGGAGTTCAGCGGCACCGAGGCGGTCTCGCTCGGGCTGGCGCTCCGGGCCGTGCCATCATCAGCGGTACTGAGCACGGCACAGGACTACGCGGAAGCGGTGGGGCGGCTGCCCCGGGCAGTGCCGTCCTACCTCAAGGCCGCGGTGGACGCCGCGGACGTCGACCGGAGCCTGCTGGTGGCCGCCGCCGGCCAGGCGGCGTGCATCCGTGCCCATCCTGCGCTGGGCGGCACGGGATCGGACGGCCACGACCGCCGCGATCGGGGCAGCGCCGGATGACCGCCAGCCTGGGTGGGGTGGCCGCGGTCGTTACCGGGTCTTCGCGAGGGCTGGGCCGGGCCTTCGCCGAGGCACTCGCGGCTGCCGGGGCGTCTGTGGTCGTCAACGGCCGGGATCCGGCGGCCACGGACGCGGCCGCGGCTGCAATCACCGCGCGGGGCGGCAAGGCGATCGCCTGCGCCGGCTCGGTGGCCGGCGCGGAATTCTGCGGCCAGCTCGTGCAGGCCTGCGTCGATGCTTTCGGGGGAATCGGCCTGCTGGTGAACAACGCCGGGCTGACCCGGGACCGGTCGATGACGCGCATGACCGCCGCGGAATTCGACGAGGTCATCGACGTGCACCTGCGGGGTACCTGGGCGTGCAGCGCGGCCGCCGCGCGCGCCATGCGGACAGCTGGCGGCCGGATCGTCAACATCACCTCCGGCGCGGGCCTGTTCGGGATGTTCGGGCAGGCGAACTATGCGGCGGCCAAGGCCGGGATCATCGGCCTGACCCGCGTCATGGATCTCGAGCTGCGGCGCTTCGGCATCGCCGTCAACGCGCTCGCGCCGGTCGCCCGGACGGACATGACGGCAGTCTTCGACACCGGGGCGGTAGCGCACCAGCTCCCGTTCCCGCCGCCGGAGTCGGTGGCTCCCATCGTGGTCTACCTGGCCGGGGACGCCGGCAGCCACCTGCACGGACAGGTGCTGTCCTTCGACGGGACCCAGCTGTCCGTGTGGTCGCAACCGCAAGCCACGTCGACCTGGGCCCGGCCGCAGGGCTGGGCACCCGGGTCATTCAGGGACGTGCTGGTGCCTGAGGTGATGGAATATCCGCACCCGGATCGCTGGGGCAGCGGAGTCCTCGGGGGATGACGCGGCCCAGCCGGACGTGATCAGCCGGACGTGATCAGCCGGACTCGGCCGTAATCCGTCCCGATGCGATGGCAGCCAGGAGTGCGGAGTAGTCACGCTCGTTCTGGTCGGCGTAGGCGGCGGCGAACTGGGCGATGGCCCGGTCGAACACGCCCCCGCCGCCCAGGTAGGCGGCGATGGCGATCCGGTCGCCCGAGCGGGCGTGCGCCCGCGCCAGCGTCCACCCGCACAGTTCGCCGTACAGACGCATGTCGCGCGGGCGCATGGCCTCGATGGTGGCGGAGTATTTGGAGTCCCGCAGCTGGCGGACGTAGTAATCACGTTGCTGGCCGTCCCCGCCTACCTCGGTCCGCCGCCAGCCCAGGAAGATGTCACTGGAGGCCTGCATCAGCCGCTGGCCCGCCACCACCCGCTGACCCTGGTTGCGGTACTTGCTGGCACCGACGAAGCGGCTGAGCACCGACTCCTGGGCCTCCTTCACCTGCAGGAACAGCGGATCGGCCTTGTCCCGGCCGACCATCAGCACGATCCAGCAGCGCGTCCCGACGCTACCCACACCGACAACCTTGCGGGCCAGGTCGGCGAACCGGAACTGCTGGAGCAGGAACCTGCGGTCGGTTTCCAGCGTGTCACGGTACCTGACGAGCAGGCTGCTGAACTGCTCCTCCATGGTGGCCCGGTCCGTCTGTTTGGGATTCAGGTCGTCGACCGGGACGAGCAGCGGCGGGTCGGCGTCGATCCGCAGCTTGCCGTCCACGACCCGGGCCAGCTTGGCCGATTCTTTCAGGTCATCCCTGGCCCGCGCCTTGGCCAGGCCCTTGTCGACCACTTTGCGCTGCCGCGCCTGAAGCTTCTCGGCGTACTGGGACCGCAGCTGGTCCATGTCCACATGCGCGTACCAGACGTCCAGATTGGTCATCACGGCGAAACTGCGCATCGCCCGCCGGTACCGGGCGACCGCGGCCGTGACGATCCCGCGGCGCTGCCCGGGTGTGAACTCGTTGCCCCGGGCGGCCACCTCCAGGCTGGCCGCCAGCCGCTTGACGTCCCATTCCCACGGGCCAGGCAGGGTCTCGTCAAAGTCGTTGACGTCGAAGATCAGGCGCCGTTCGGCCGAGCCGAAGACGCCGAAGTTGGACAGGTGGGCGTCACCGCACACCTGCACGGCCAGGCCCGAGACAGGCGTGGTGGCCAGATCGCTGGCCATCGGCAGAGCCGCACCCCGGAAGAACGTGAACGGGGACACCATCATCCGGCCGTACCTGAGCGGAAGCAGTTCCTGAACCCGCGATTGGCCCTGCTCCTCCAGCAGCCCGATCGGGTCAGGCCGGCCCGGCGGCGGGTCGAACGTCGCGTGGCTATCGCGTGGCACCTGTGCCCGCGCGGTCTTGCCGCGGGCAGCGCGCTCCGCCGGGGTCAGCCCGCTCAGCCCGGTATCGAGCTGGTACCGGTGCATACCCCGGGGTGGAGCCTGCGCCGTCAGTACGCTCATGGTCGGCTCCTCTCTCTGGCCGGCAGATCTCTGCCCGGCGGACAGCACGGCCCACGGTGCCACGCCAGCCGCTTCGTCCGCGTCATCCCGGCGGGATGATCCGGTGCCGGATGGGCACGGTCACGCTCGAGAGCAGGCCGGGCAGCATCGCTTATGCGTCCAGGGCCGCGGTGCGGAGTGCGTCGGCGACGCGCGCGGCGGGGTCGGCCAGCGGGTGCGGCAGCCACGCGAGCAGGATGCGCCGTTGCTCGGTGGGCCCGCCCCGGACAGGCAGGATGCGCACGCCCGGAGGCGCCGCGGGCGCGAGTGCGGCCGGCACGGTGGTGATACCGCAGCCGGCAGCGACGAGGTGGAGCTTGGCCAGCCAGTCGCGGGCGGTGTGGGCAGCCCCGGCCACTACGGCCAGCTCGTCCGCAACGGCAACGTCCTGCCCTGGGCTCCCGGGCACTAGGCATACGCAGCGATCAAGCGCGGGATCACATGCCGGGCACCTCGGCTCACCCGGCATTGCGGGGAGAAATCCCTTGAGGATCCAGGGTTATCTCGGGATCATCGGCGCCGGCGACATGTTCTGTGCCGTCCGGCCCGCGCCTGATCCGGCGCTCGTCAGGACCACGGGACGAAAGTCAGACCATCGACGGGAGGACTTCCCTATGCCGGACTGGGCCGAGCAGGTCACGGCGATCGCGACCGCGGTCAGCGCCATCGGATTGCTCAGCGCGATCGGAGCAGTAATCTACGCGGGCCAGCAAGCCCGTGAAGCCCGGATCGGCCGTAACGCTGAGACGGCCATTGAATTCTTCAGACGCTGGAGCGAAGGCCCGCTGGTGGAGGCACGTCGCCTTGTCGCCCAGTTTGAGACCCCGGAGGCGTTGCGGGAGGCGCTGACGGTGTTCGTGGCCGAGAACAGCGCTGAGGCGTACATCCTGTACCGGGAGCTCGACTACTACGAGCAGCTCGGCGCCCTCGAGAGGTACGGTGGCGTTGATTTCGACCTCATCAGGACCATGCTCGGTCACCGGCTGATCGACCGGTGGGAGATGTGGCAGCCATCGATCGATGCGCTCGGCGGCACCGCCACGTACCCGATGTTCGCAGCGCTCGTGGCAAAAATGCGCGCCGCGGAGCAGTCCGTGCCCTGATAAAGCTCAGCCGCGCCGCAGCTGCGGCAAACCAGACCTCTCCGGGATGCGGCAATACCCCCGCCCGTTCGGCAGTGGATGGCCGAACGGGCGGGGTGATCACGAATCCCCGGTCGCCGCGAGCCTCAGCCGCGGCGCGGCTCGCGCGGCAGGACCAGGGCGGCGAGCACGGCCAGCAGCATCATCCCGGCGCTGGCACCGAACGCGACCTGATAGCCGTGCGTGCCCTTGTGACGGCGGATCCCGTGGAGCGCTTCCGGTTCGGGCTGAACGTGTTCCTGTTGGGGGTGGACCGCCAGCTGGAGGAACTCCATGGCAGCCGGGGTTGAGCATGTGGGGTGGAGAGCAGCGGCGAGCGAGAAACTTCGGCCCTGAGCCGAACCGCGTCGGCACCTGTTGCTACCTACTCTCCACAGGATGCCTTCGGAGAGGTCAGCTATGAACGATCCGGGCAGAACCGGCGCAGCGACCTACACTGCCAGTCACGACGCGGCCGGCGGCGACGTTGGGCTGGATGATACTGCGGTGCTGGGCAGGATCGGCCGGGGCGACGAGGACGCGATGTCCGGCTTCTACCGCGAGCACGGCCGGGTTGTGCTCGCGCAGGTCCTGCTGGTGACCGGTGAGCGCGCACTCGCCGAGGGAGATCTTGCAGGACACGATGCTCGCCGTCTGGCAGGGCGCGGGCTCCTTCCGGGGCGAGTCCTCGGCGCGGTCCTGGGTGATCGCCATCGCCCGGCGGCAGACCCGGGACCGGCTGCGAGGCCGCCGGCTGCGGATGGCGGATAGCGCCTTCCTGGCCGATCAGCCGAGTCCCGGCCCGTGGCCACGCTGGAGCAGGCCAGCGGGACGCTCAAGCAGGTGAACGGCGGCAGCCTGGTCATCACGACGGCCAGCGGCCAGCCGGTGACCGTTACGACGAGCCCACAGACGCTGGTGGTCATGTCCGGAGCCCCGCTCAACGACATACCGGACGGGGCGTCAGTCCTCGTGCTCGGCTCCAGCTCCGGCGGGACGATCGCGGGCCGCAGCGTCACCGTCGGGCCGGGGGCCAGCACGAGCGGCCCGGCGGGGGCGCCACCGGGTCTCGTTGTTATCCGGGGGACGGTAGCGGACGCGAGCTCCGCCGGCTTTTCCGTCGTGACCGCCAGCGGAACACCGGTCCCGGTGACCACCTCCGGCGGGACGGTCGTCACGGTAACCCACGTCAGCCCGGGCCAGCTGCCGGCCGGCGCCACCATCTACACCCTTGGCCAGGCCGGACCGCACGGGACGCTGTCGGCGAGGGCGGTGGCCGCGGTGTCGCAGCTCCCGGCGGGCGGACACATCAGCGTGACGGTACGCAACTGCTCGCCCACATCGATCGCCGAGGCGCTCGGCGCGATCGGCGGGGAGCCCGCCTCCGGCCGCTGACTGACGAAACCCCGGTATCGGCTGGCATCGCCCAAGGCGGTGCCAGCCGACGCCTGTCCCGGGTAGCTGACCACGCCTGCCGGGCCGCCGCAGGCTGCGCGATGCGGGATGCGGAAAAGGCGCAGGCGCCCGGGAACATCTGGCTGGCGGCTACTGTTGCATGCCGTGTAAGCTTACTCGGGCTGCAAAATTTCGTTCAATGCAAACATTGTGAGCGCATGATGACAACAGCCAGCACGGCGGTTCCCGCGGCGGAACCGCGCGCCTCGCTGCGCGAGCGCAAGAAGCTGGCGACCCGCCGCTCGCTCCGCCGGGCGGCGCTCGACCTAGTCGCCGACCGCGGCTTCGCGCACGTCACCGTCGAGGACATCGCCGAGGCAGCGGACGTGTCGCCGCGCACGTTCTTCAACTACTTCCCGTCCAAGGAAGCCGCGCTGTTCGGCGGCGATCCAGAGCGGATCCCGGCGCTGCGCGAGCGCATGATTCACACCGCCCCGGGCGAGCCCGCCCTGGAGGCGCTGCGCATGATCATGGTCAGTGACGCCCGCGCGGTTGCGGATGAGCTCGGCGATATCGGCGGCGACCCGGTGGACTGGCTGCGCCGGATGAAAGGCGCCCACGCCGACCCGCAGCTGCGGGCGGCCCGCGCGGCGCAGATGGCGATGGTGGAGCGGGCTATTGCCGAGGGACTCGCCGAGCGGCTCGGCACCGACCCGGAGCGGGATCCCTATCCGAGCCTGCTGGCCGCCACCGCGGCCGGCGTATTCCGCGCCAGCATCTCATTCTGGGCTGGCTCGGGCGGCACGGTACCGCTCGAGCACCTTATTGACCAAGCGTTCCGGGCACTCGCCGACGGGCTGCCTGAGCGCCGCGAACTACGAAACATCACGGGGAAGGACAACACCTGATGGCCTCCGCTACTCCCGCGGCCGCCGGCGGCCCGACGCCGCCTGCCGCGGACATCGCCGGCAATGGCGCCCTGCCCGGGCTCAGCCGCCGCCGGATCCTGCTCATCATCGGCGCGCTCATGCTCGGCATGCTGCTCGCCGCGCTCGACCAGACGATCGTGTCCACGGCGCTGCCGACGATCGTCGGTGACCTGAAGGGCGGTTCCCACATCGCCTGGGTCATCACCGCCTACCTGCTGGCCACCACCGTGTCCACCCCGCTGTGGGGCAAGCTGG
>JBAPYC010000046.1:0-2249 GCA_049284535.1 Streptosporangiaceae bacterium | reverse complement strand
CCTCGGACAGCGCGTGGCTTGCCCCGAGGCAGAGCACCAGGTCGGCGGGGTCGCGGGTGGTGCCGACGCCGGATTCACAGACGTATGCGACCCGGTCGGCGAGTCCGCGGCTCCGGGCGCTGTCCCGGCCCCGGGCCAGGTCAGGCTCGTGGACGTCCAGCCCCACGCCGGTCGCGCCTGGGACCGCCTCCAGGACCTGCAGCATCAGCTCGCCCCAGCCGCAGCCGATATCCAGCACGGTCTGGGGCCGGCTGCGGGCCAGCCGCGCCACGAGCCGCGTGGCGCGGGGCTGCGACAGCGGCCCGTGGAAGGCGGCCTGGCTCAGCCGCTCCGGCAGGTTAGTGCCGTCCTTATCGGTGCTGGGGGTAACGGTTTCGGTCATATGCGGGCACGGTAGCCCCGGTTCAGGCGCCCTGTACACCGGTTTTCCCCGGGCCAGCCACGCGCAGCTTTCCGCCGCCCGGGTTGTTAAGCCGGTTGGAGTCGCGGGCCGCGAACCTTAAAGTAAGTACTGCTGTGAGAGCTTACGAGGTCATTGAGCGGATTGACGCCTTCTGCGACGCAGTCCCGCGGCGACACGCGCGCGCCGAGGTGCACGGATCACTGGTGCTGTTCGTCCCCAGTGGTCCGGGCTGGCCGTACTACGCCCGGCCGGCGCGCGGACCGCGGCTGCCGGTGACCGCCGAGAATATCCGCGCGGTCCGGGCCCGCCAGCGTGAGCTGATCATCCCCGAATCATTCGAGTGGATCGAGCACGTCGCGCCCGAGATGGCCGGGGCCGCGGCCGGCGCGGGCCTGGAGGTGCGGCCGCATCCGCTCATGGTGCTGGGCGCCCTGGCGCAGATCCCGCCCCTGCCGCCGGAAATCACGGTCCGGGTAATCGGGACCGAGGACCCGGACCTGGACCGCATCTGGGCCGTGCCCGCGGTCGCCTTCGCCCACCCCGGGACGGCGGCAGGCGAGGCAGGGCCGGCCGAGCGCGACAAGATCGCCGCGGACCAGGACGGCGGGACGATCGCCATGCTGCGGCGGCGGCTGCGATCCGGGCATTCGGTGCTGGCCGCGGCGTTCGGCCCGGACGGTCCGCTCGCGGCCGGCAGCTGCCAGGCAGTGGACAGCGCCGCGGAGATCACCGGGGTGGGCGTGCTGCCGTCGGCACGGCGGCTGGGCCTGGGCGAGGCAGTCACCGCGCTGCTAGCCCGGGACGTCCTGACGCGCGAGGTGGCGACGGTGTTCCTGTCGGCCAGTGACGCCGCGGTGGCCCGGGTCTACGCCCGGATCGGGTTCCGCGAGGTCGGCACGGCCATGATCGCCGAGCCTGCGGTCGTCTGAGCCACCTCATCCCGCGCGGTTCCGGGCTCACGGGGCCCGGCGGCCGGGCTCGGCTATCGTCGTCGGGTGTCCTCACATCTGCGCGGCTGGCTCGCCGCCGCCGTCGTCACGCTGGCCGCCTGCGCGCTGGTGATCTTCGACGTGTCCGACGCCGGGCAGCGGCACTGGTGGGCCGCGCACTCGTTCACCACCGACACCGTGTCGGGGCTGGTGGTGCTGCTGATCACGCTGCTGATCGTCGACCAGGTGGTCCGGCTGCGCCAGACGAAGGACCGGTCCCGGGCCATCGCGGCCCAGGCGGCCATCATGGTGGCCCAGGGCGTCCGCTCGTCGCGGGCCGTGTCGCAGGCGCTGAAGGGTTCGGGCGACCGGGATGCCGCTAACGATGAATTCCGGACGTACATGATGATGCTGCTGGTGGGCGCGCCGGTCCTGATCGACGAGCTGACGTCCAGGACCTTCCTGGAGCAGGCCCAGTACCTGGGAGCCGAGATGGCCAAGGCCATCGCGGCAGCGACCCCCCAGCACCCGAAGGACAGCTTCCCGCCCGAGCGACTCGACCGCGCCGTACAGCGGCTCAAGGACGCATCAACGCCGCTCCTGCAGGTGCTCGACACCGAGACGCAGACGGTCGTCCGCGGCGAGGAACAGACCGACGGCAGCTGACCCGGCTACGCTGGCACTCAGGGCACGCACGCAATCGGATGGTGGTCAGGACGCCGGGCACGGGCACGAGAGGCAGGCACTCCGGCCGGCCGGGCGGCGGGCTGCCGGCCGGGCGGCTCAAGGTCGTGCTGGCCGTTCTCGGCGGCGTCGTGGTCATCGTGGCGGGCACCGTAGCGGCCCTGGCCACCCGGGGGCCATCACGGCCGGCGGCGGCCCAGAGCACGCTGGCCAGCCCGCGGCCACCCGCGTCC
>JBAPYC010000045.1:0-17423 GCA_049284535.1 Streptosporangiaceae bacterium | reverse complement strand
GGCCTGCACCGTGCCGCGGACGTTGCTCAGGACCCAGGCCCGGATCTCGCCGGTTTCCGCTTCGCCGGGGTCGCGGCCGTGCTCGGCGCGGAAGGCGTCGAGCCGCTGATCGATGGCGGTGTTCAGGAACATCGCGAGGATGGCCGGGGCCGGCCCGTTGATCGTCATCGACACCGAGGTCGTCGGGGCGCACAGGTCGAATCCGGAGTACAGGACCTTCATGTCCTCGACCGTGGCGATCGACACCCCGGACGTCCCCACTTTGCCGTAGATGTCGGGACGCAGATCGGGGTCGCGGCCGTAGAGCGTCACCGAGTCGAACGCCGTCGACAGCCGGGTCGCGTCATTGTCGCGGGACAGAAGCTGGAAGCGCCGGTTGGTGCGGAACGCGTCACCCTCGCCGGCGAACATCCGGGCCGGCGCCTCGCCTGCACGCTTGAACGGGAACACACCCGCGGTGAACGGGAAGAAGCCGGGCAGGTTCTCCGAGCGCAGGAACCGCAGCAGCTCCGCGTGATCGGCGGTGCGGGGCAGCGCCACCCGGGGCACCTTGGAGCCGGACAGCGTGCTCCTGGTCAGCGGGGTACGGAATTCCTTGCCGCGCACCGTGTAGACGAACTCGTCGCCGGCGTAGTCCTGGGCTCGGGCCGGCCACTGCTCGAGCTGGTCGCGGACCTCAGGCCGCAGCTCGCTGTCGGCGGTGGCGATCAGCTTGCCGACCTGCTCGGCTCCGGCGTCCTCGCCGAGCAGTTCGGCCGTGGTGCTCAGGTGCTGGCGGCGGCGCGCGATCTCGGCCTGGGCCCGGGTCAGCTGGTGATAGCCGCGCACGGTGTCGGCGATGTCCGCGAGGTACCGGCTGCGGGCGGCGGGCACGACGCTGTGCAGCGCGGTCGACGCCGTGACGTGGACCTGCGGGAGCACGCCCGAGCCAGCCGGCAGTCCCTTCGCGGCCAGCAGGGTCTTCAGGTGCTGGTACAGCGCACTGACGCCGTCGTCGTTGAACCGTGCGGCGCTGGTGCCGAACACCGGCATGTCCTGCCAGGGCACGCCGAATGCCTCGCGGTTGCGGACCATCTGGCGCGCGACATCGCGGCGGGCGTCGTCCGCGCCGCGGCGCTCGAACTTGTTGACCGCCACAGCGTCGGCGAAGTCGAGCATGTCGATCTTCTCCAGCTGGGAAGCGGCGCCAAATTCCGGCGTCATGACATACAGCGAGATGTCGCTGAACGGGACGATCGCCGCGTCACCCTGCCCGATGCCCGGCGTCTCAACGATGACCAGGTCGAACCCCGCCGCCTTCACCGCCGTCAGGATGTCGCCGAACCGCTCCGGCAGCTGCGCGCCGGCCGACCGGGTGGCCATCGACCGGAAGAACGTCCGGTTCCGGTCCCCGCTGTCCAGGGCGTTCATCCGGATCCGGTCGCCCAGCAGGGCGCCGCCGCCGCGGCGGCGGGTCGGGTCGATCGCGAGCACCGCGATGCGCAGCTTGTCCTCGAAGTCCAGGCGGAAGCGCCGCAGCAGCTCATCGGTCAGCGACGACTTACCGGACCCGCCGGTCCCCGTGATGCCCAGCACGGGAATCGGCCGGGCTGGCAGCGCCTCCCGCACCCCCTGCGCCAGAGCTGCGGACCGCCCGGCCTCGAGCACGGTGATCGCGCGCGCCAGCGAAGCAGTGCCGCCGCTAAGCACGGCGTCCAGGCTCGGCTCATCCGCGCATAGGTCAACGTCGCACGCGGCGATCAGCTTGTTGATCATGCCGGCGAGGCCCAGCCGCTGCCCGTCCTCCGGCGCGAAGATCGTCACTCCGCGGCTGGCCAGCAGGGCGATCTCCTCGGGCACGATGACGCCGCCGCCGCCCCCGTACACCTTGATGTGACCCGCCCCGAGCTCGGCCAGCCGCTGCACCAGGTAGCTGAAATACTCGACGTGCCCGCCCTGGTACGACGACAGGGCGATGCCCTGCGCATCTTCCTCGATCGCGGTGCGGGCCACCGTCTCCACACTGCGGTCGTGCCCGAGGTGGACCACCTCCGCGCCCTGGCTCTGCAGCACCCGCCGCATGATGTTGATCGCCGCGTCGTGGCCGTCGAACAGGCTCGCGGCGGTGACGAACCGCACGGGGTTGACCGGCACGTGTAGCGCCGGGGAGTCACTGGGCACTGCCGCCTCCGCTATGGCCGAACGGGCGTAGCGGCCCGCCATTCAAAATACTTGGACGTCCTACTACTTTAGCGTCGTTTTACTTGGACGTCCAAGTAAAATTGGCCGGTGATCCGGCCGCGGGCGTGGGTGAGCTGGTCGAGCAGCATGACGTCCGCCGGGTGCTGCCCGAGGCCCAGGCCGCCGCGCTCGGCTTGCCGCTGCACGTCGTCGAGCTGCCGTGGCCCTGCCCGAACCCGGTCTACGAACAGCTGATGTCCGCCGCCATGCAGGCCGCCCGGCGCCAGGATGTCAGCCGGAATTCCACACCTTTGTCACCGACGGGCCGGAGTTCGCCCGGCCGGTGGACGTGAGCATCGGCGAGACGGCCGAACGGGACGGCTTTCTGTTCACCGATGTGCTGCCGGCCTGGACCCCCGCGGGGTTTTAGCTGAATGGGCCGCGCTGATCCGCCAGCACAGTGCTGAGGGTGCGGCGGCCGACTTGGCGAAGTACCGGATTGTCTTCGGAGTGGGCCAGGAACACCATCGCGAGGTTCAGTGCCCAGCCTCTGGCTCGCGCCCATAGGGCGTCATCGGCCCGGCCGTCGGCGCCGCCGGCCGCCTGGTAGGCCGACCAGAAGCTGGCATGGCAGCGGAGCGGGAGCAGCATCCAGGCCACCGACAGGTCGCTGGCCGGGTCGCCGGCGGTGATGTCGCCGAAGTCGATCACACCGCTGACCTGGCCGTCGTTCACCAGAAGGTTCGCCGGGTGCAGATCGCCGTGCAGCCACACAGGCGGGCCGCCGTAGCCGGGGGCCGCGAGCGCCGCGTCCCACACGCGGAGCACTGCGTCCCGGTCGAGGTGATCATGGTCCGCTTGGCCGTCGAGCAGGGCGAGGTTGGCCGCGAAGCTGCCGGCGCGTTCGGCCAGCGGGACGCCGCGGAACGGGTTGGCCGGCGCATCCGCCGGGGCGGGACCGTGCAGCGCGCCGAGGAACCCGCCGACGGCGGCGGCGGCTCCCGCCGGGTCGAATGACCTCACCTGCGCTGCGGGCACGCCCGGCAGGTAGGGCACCACGCTCCACGAGTAGGGGTAACCGTGGGCGGGCCCCCCGGTCCGCTCTGGATAAGGGATGGGCAGGGGCAGCCTCGGGGCGAGCCCGGGCAGCCAGCGCTGCTCATTCTTGATGATCTCCGCGGCAACGGCGCGTCGCGGCAGCCGCGCGACGAGCCGGTCCCCGATCCGGTAGAGCTCGTTGTCCCAGCCGTTCGCGAGGAACTCCACGGGCAGGCGCGCGAGGTCAGGGTGCTGATCGGCGAGCAGCCGGCGCACGAGATCGGCCGACACCTCTACCTCGGCGGCCGGCATCCGGTTCGCAGCCATAGCAGTTAATCCTGCCATCCAAAGTCTCCCGCGCCATTGTCACCGGGTGGCGGCTGTTCTTTACAGCCAGTCCTTGCGCTTAAAGATGAGGTAGAGCACCAGCGCGGCCAGGACTATGACGACGATGGAGGTGTCGAAGCCGGCTTTCTCGCTGAAGCCGGGTAGGGCACGTTCATGCCGAAGTACCCGGTGATGAGCGTGGGGACCGCGATGATCGCGGCCCAGCCGGTCACCTTCTTGGTGATGACGTTCAGGCGGTTGCCCTGGATGGTCACGTTGGTCTCCAGGATGCTGTTCACCAGGTCGCGCAGGGTGTCGGTCCACTCGGCGGCGCGGAGCACGTGATCGTAGATGTCCTGGTAGTAGGGCACCAGGTCATCGCCGACGAGGTGCAGGTCACGCCGCATCAGCGTGTTCACCACCTCGCGCATGGGGATCACCACCCGGCGCAGCAGCACCAGGCTCTTGCGCAGCTGGAAGCTGCGCCGCTGGACCTCCATGTTGTGCGGGATGTCATCGAAGAGCCGGTCCTCGATTTCCTCCACGCACTCATCCAGACTCTGCACCGCGTCGAAGTGGCTGTCGACGATGTAGTCCAGCAGCCCGTATACCAGGTAGCCGACCCCGAACTTGGTCAGATCCGGGTTCTGGTCCCAGCGCTGGATGGCCGCGCCGATGTCCAGGCCGTCGTCCTTGCGGACGGTGATCAGCGCCTGGCTGGTAATGAAGGCCGCGAGCTCACTGGTGGCCAGCTCGCCGGTGGCGGCCTCGAACCGGGCCGCGTAGGCGGTCAGGAACAGGTGGCTGGGGTAGCGGTCGACCTTGGGCCGCTGGCTGTGGTGCAGCGCGTCCTCGACGGCCAGCGGGTGCAGGCCGAACTCCTCGCTCACCACGGCGAGGTCGTCGTGGCCGGGGCCGCGCAGGTCCAGCCAGATCGTGGCGGACTGATCGGCCAGGTAGTCGCTGATGTCGGCGACCGGGAACCCCTCGAGCTCGAGCCTGCCGTCCCGGTACAGCCGTGTCCGCGCCTGGCATCGGGTCGGGCTGACCTGGCAGATGGAAGACGCCGCCGCCAGCTGCGGATCCTGGCCACCGAAGGTCTGGGCGGGCAGCGGCCGGGATCCCAGCACACCGCCGCCGGGACTGTCCGGGCCGCGGTTCCCGCCTGGATCGCGTCCGGGGTCACCGGGTCCGGGACCCCCAGTGTCCGGCGGTGGCGACTGGTCCTGGCGCTGCGGGCTCGCGGCATTCGGGGGACCTGACGACGGTGGGGTCATTGTGTTCTCCTCGCTGCAGCTAGGACGCTGGCGAGCGGCATCCCATCACCGTTCCATCATTGCGGGTCCCGCGGCCCCACATCAGCGCCGAACGGGCTTCAGCAGCATCCTCCGTGAGCCGGGATAGCCGAGTTGTGGCGGTGACCACGATTTCCCGGCCGCCCTCTGCGTCCACCCGCGGCTAGCTGGTAACAGCGTCGGCGTGCCCACCGGCTTCGGCGCCCCTGTCAGCAAGTGAGCTGGCTGGCGGGTAATTCTGGCCGCGGAGCAGCCTGGGCGAGGTGTGCCGCCTTGGCTGCGGCTGCCGCTGTGAGGCTCCCTTACCGCTCCCCGCCGGTGAAGATCTCCAGGAAGAACAGGAAGACGTTGAGGATGTCGAGGAAGATGGAAGCGGCCAGCAGGGGTGCCTCGGTGATGTCGGTATTGGTGCGCAGCCGCTGGAAGTCGAACATGGTGAACCCGGCGAAGATGACCAGGCCAAGCGCGGAGTAGGCGAGGT
Organism: Streptosporangiaceae bacterium; assembly: GCA_049284535.1. GTDB lineage: Bacteria > Actinomycetota > Actinomycetes > Streptosporangiales > Streptosporangiaceae > Palsa-504. Next base: position 12,122 of record JBAPYC010000045.1, on the reverse strand, counting down.
CGGCGCCGGGGATGTGGACGAAGATGAGCACGATGCCGGCCACGATCATGGCCACTAGCGCCCAGAAGCAGATCCGGGCCAGGGCGGTCAGGTCGCGGCGGGTGGCGTACCCGGCCGCGCCGAACCCGGCGATGAACAGCGCGGTGGCCCCGCCGGCTTCCCATAGTGCGCGGGGGTCCATGCTGCCGTAGTAGGCGACGGTAGGTGCTACGGCCAGGCCGATCAGCAGCCCGAACACGGCGAGCAGCCCGACGGCCAGCTGACCGGAGCGGCGGGCCGCGAACCGCATGCCGATCAGGACGGCGAAGGCGGCGATGAACGCGAGGATGCCGACGCCGCCGGTCAGGTCGCGGCCGAGCCAGGCCCCGGCCGCGAACAGCGCGGCGGTGACGGCGACGTAGCCCATGGTCTGCGCGAACAGCGCGTGGGCCTGGCCACGGGCGGTCGTGCCTGTCTGCTGGGCGCTGAGGGTGTCGGTCATGAGCTGCTCCTTCTTCTGGTGCCAGCGGCCGGGGGCCGTCCGGCCGGGCGGTTAGTGCTGATATCACGGTCGCGTCCGGGAAGCGGCCGCAGCGCCAGTGAGAACCCCTGGTCGGCACCCTGGCCTTGACCCAGGCGGCGTCAGCGGCCGGCGGTCTGGCCGCCGTCGACGTGCAGGATCTCCCCGGTGATGTAGAGCGATGACTCCAGGAACAAGATGGCGTTTACGACGTCGCTGATCTGGCCGGCATGCCCAAGCGGGGGCAGCCGGCCACCGAGGTCGTCATGGCTTGCGGCTGGGTGTACCGGGGTCTGGATGAGGCCCGGTACAACGGCGTTGACCCGGATGCCGCGGGAGGCGTACTCAATGGCCAGCGACCTGGTAGCCGCCGCTTGGCCGCCTGTGGTCAGCGCGACCAGGACCGCAGGCACGTCCGGATCCGCGAGGCCGGCGGTGGTGGCCAGGACGTTGACTACGTGGCCGCCATACCGCGTCGCCATCTCCGCGATGGCCCGCTGGGTCAGCCAGAAGAACCCGGCCAGGTTGACCCGCGTGATGGTGGCGTGGTCGGCTGCGGTGTAGCCGGTAAACGGTCTGGACAGGTGAATGCTGGCGTTGTTGACCAGGGTGTCGATGCGGCCGAACCGTTCCAGCGCTGCGCTGACGACCCGGTTGGCCGCCGCCGGGTCGGCGGTGTCTGCGGCGACGGTGAGCAGGTCTGGGTCCTGTGACCGTTTAATCGTGCGGGCGGAGGCCACCACCGCCCAGCCCCGTCCCCGGTACCCGGCCACCAGGCCGGTCCCGAGGCCCCGGGAGGCACCGGTGATGATGGCGACCTTCCCGGTCATGGCACTGCCAGCCCCGGGGCCGCTCAGGTGTAGGAAAGCATTCTTCATTGGAAGCCCTCCATGCTCGGCCGGAAGACTGCCTTACATCACGGTCGCGCCTTCCAGCAGATCGGCCGTGCCCTCACAGCGCCGCGATGTGCAGGACTTCGTCCATGTACCGGTTAGCGGAGTCCACTGCCTGGTCCGGTGTCTCGCCGTGCTCGCGCGCGCCGAGGTAGGCGGCGTACCAGTCCCACCAGTTATGCGGGCCATGGGTCTTCTCGTAGTGATCGTGGTGCTCGGCCGTTTCCTGGAGCAGGCTGGCCCGGGAGGCGACGTTCGCTGCCGGGTCCTCCCACTCCCGGCCCGGAAGCCGGGTCGTGATCTCCTGGAGTAGCCATCCGTTGCCGTCCGGGTCGCTGAACGAGGCGTAGGTCTGGTAGGAGCGACCTTCGGGATCCGGGCCCGCGACGCGCCCGCCGGCCAGATGAAACACCTCGCTGACCTCGACGCCCCTGCTGACGAGGTCCGCGCGCGCCGCGCCGATGTCGCTGACGGCCAGCAGCAGGCGCTGGACCGAGCCTGGCTCGCCCGTGGTGACGCCCTTCCCGAAGGCGACCGAGCACGGCGAATAGGGAGGCGTCAGCTGGACCACGCGGAAGGCGCCGCCAGCGGCGATGTCGGCGTCCAGCCGCCATCCCAGGCTCTGGTAAAAGCGCTTGGCCTGGTCGACATCGGAGACGGGCAACGTCACGACCTCGAGCTTCATGTCGACCGTGCCCACCTCGGGCATCTGCGCCGGGGTGGCGGAGCGTACGTCGCTGCTGGTCATGTGGACCTCCGTGGGTGAATCGGCATCAGCACCAGCGTGCCGTTCCCGCCCGGCCCTTCGCGCCCGTGGAAATCCCTGGTCCGCACGCTGGCCGCCTCGCGGGGACACAGGGACTAGTCCAGCGTTGTGCGCTTTAGGGTGGGTTTACCGCCCTGGCCGGTCGGGTTAAGCTGCTGGCAGTCGGCGATGGTGCGGCTACGGCGGGGCCCCCATGCGGCCGGCTGACGGTCTGAGACCGGTGCCTTAGTTGGCTGGGAGGCGGTGTGGTCATTGACGCCCAGCCGGAATCTGCCCGAGATGCTCCAGCAGCGCGGTCTTGCCCACGCCCGGATCGCCCCGTACTACGAGCGCCCGGCCCTAACCAGCGCGGACCGCATCAACGAGCCGACCAAGTGTGCTGCGCTCGGCACGCCGGTCCGTCAGTCCCGTCGCGCGGCCCCGCCGCCTGGAATCTGCCGCCATCGGCCTACCGCTACCCGCGTCCCGTGCACCCCGCTGGACGTAACCGCTCGCATCGCCAGCTCAACACCGCAGACGCGGACCCAGGCCAAGTCCGGCCGCAGCGGCGCATTATTTCACCGGAGCGTAACGCGCCAGGAAGAGACCGGCAAGCCTGGCCAAGCGGTTGCCAACTCAGCTGCTCATCGCGTACTCGGCCACCCAGGCGACCGTCATGGTCTCGATGGTGCCGCCCGGCTGCGCCGAAGCCTGGTTCTGCGACTGCAGGGTCAGGTTCATGGGGATGGCGGGCCACTGGGCGGGGGAGCTCAGCGAGCTCCTGGAGACGCTGCCCCAGACCCGGCCATCGATCGTGTAGGTGATCGAGCTCGGCGTCCACTGCACCCCGTAGGTGTGCCACGCCGTGCCGTTGTTGGCTGGTGACGAACTGTGGACGATGCAGCAGCCAGAGTCCCCGCTCGTGCCCGCGTGCAAACTGGCGGAAAAGCTCTGCCGGGTCCCGCCCGAGTCCTCATAGAAATCGACCTCGGGCGGCCAGACGCCCTGCTGCGCCGGCCATAGGATGGCGATGTTGTTGATGGACAGCCCCGGCTCGTCGTCGCCCTTCATCCGGACCAGGTACATGCCGTAGGTCTGCGGGTTTCCGTAGAACGACACGCCGCCCTGAGCCGAGGGCGTCGCCAGCAGGTGCAGCGCGCCGCCGCTGACCGTGACGTTGGACTGCTCCCAGTTGCCGAATGAGTCACCCCCGGGCTCGCCGGCGTAGGCGCCCCAGCCGGACGGCAGGCTGCTGCCGGGGAAGTCGGTGCTGTAGGTCAGCCGCCAGCCGGGCACGCTGCTCGGCCACGACGAGCCGTCCCCGGTGCCGACAGCCCCGGACGGGCTGGCCGTGGCCGTCTCCGCGGCATGCCGGTGGGAGACGTGACGTTTGGCGGCATGGTGCCGGGAGGCGAGGCTGGCCAGCGCACTGGCATTGGCTAGGGAGAAGCCGCGAACGGTGACCGGCGACCCGCTTTCCGCGGATTTGCCGGCGTACTGCTGGCTGGTGTCCGCGGTCGCGTGGACCGGCCGGCTGACGGTGTGCATGGCAATCAGGGCCACAGCCACCACCACCGCAGTCACCGGGGCCACCATGAGCAGCAGCCCCAGCCCGGTCACGTGCCTCCAGCGCGGCCTGGCCGCGCCTTCCTCCGTTGCGAAGGCCCTGGTCGCAGGTCCGGGCGCGACCCGGGCATGTCTGGCATGCCGGGCCGACGTCGTTTTCACCGGTGCTCTCCAGGGTCAGGGCGATGTCTCCGGCCACACGGGCATCGCACGTAAAGGATTGTTGCGCGCAAATAGGTGTGAGAAGGGGCCGTGCGGCATCCGTAAGATCATCGTCATTTTTTGCCGCCGTAGCGATGGCAGCCAGCAAGGACGTGGATCACATGGCGGCCTGGCTGATCTAGCCGAAGGTGAAGGCAAAGGCCTGGACGCCGGAGTCGAGGAAGGTGATCTCGATGGTGCGGTCAGTGATGGGGCCGGGCTGGCGGATGAGCTGGTGCAGCCGCTGTTCGGTCACCGTTCCGCTGCCCTGGCCGTCGATATCGGCCCCGTGTGCCGCACCCGGCGGCTGGCCGTCGAGGAGCACGCGGACCCGAAGGGACGCGCCCGGTGTGGCCGGGCCCATGACCAGGTGAACGTCGCGGGCGTGGAAGCGGGACGTGATCTGCCCGCCGCCCTCGTTCAGCGTGGCGGCCTGGTCCTCCATGGTCCAGTCCCCGGCCAGGGCCCAGTGATTGAGCCGCAGCTGCGCCGGGGCCTGATAGCGGTGGCGCTTGCCTGGCACCGCCCCACCCGGGGACGCGAAGTTCTCGGTGCGCTCGTATCCGGTGTAGGTCTCCGGTGATCTCAGCGTGGCCCAGTCGGCAGGTGCTTCAGCACCACGGGCCTCGGGCGAAACCAGTTCATGACCTGCGCCGGCGGATCCTGCCTCGGCCAGCAGGTACTGCAGCACCATTTCTGACCGCTGGTATTCGCCTTCGCCGAAATGATGGTGCCGGATGTAGCCCTGTGCGTCGGCAACGTACACGGCCGGCCAGTAATGATTGGCGAAGGCGCTCCACACCGCGTAGTCGTTGTCGACCGCGACCGGGTAGTCGACTTGCATGTCCTGCATCGCGCGGCGGACGTTGTTCAGGTCGTGCTCGAACCCGAATTCGGGTGTGTGAACCCCGACCACGACCAGCCCGTGGCCGGAGTATTTCCCGGCCCAGGCGCGGACATAGGGAAGCTGGCGTAGCCAGTTGATGCAGGTGTAGGTCCAGAAGTTGACCAGGACGACTTTCCCGCGCAGGCTGGCCGGCGTCAGCGGCGGCGAGTTGAGCCACTCGGTCGCGCCGCCGAAGGAGGGCAGCGCGCCCTCGACCGGCAGTCCAGCCGCGGAGGTGTGCAGCCCGGCGGCCCTGGGCCAGTGTGCAGTCATTTGCTCAGCCCCGTTCCTGGCCGGCAAAGATCACCGGGCCGGGCACCCGGTAAGCAACTGACTCGCTCATGACATCCTGTGCTTTCCGCCGTAAGGCTGTCCGGTCACGCGGTTAGTCCTGGCATCCAGGATCACGCTCGGGTCCGGCCATGGCACCCGGGTAAGTCCCTGGCCCTTACCCTGGCCGGTCACCAGTGCCTGACGGTCAAGGCTGACGGGGTGTGGCTGATCGCTCGGGCCGCAGCACCCGCGCGCGCTCGGCGACCTGCGCGAGCACGCGCCGGGTGGTTTGCACGTCGTCAGGGTCCAGCCCGTCGACGAGCGCGTCCTCGGTGGAGCGCATCACGCTGGCCAGGCGTGCGATAAGCGCCCGGCCTTCGCCGGTCAGGTCCACCAGAGATGCCCGGCGGTCTCCTGGGACGGGGGAGCGGGCGACCAGGCCAGCCGCTTCGAGGTGGTCGATGCGCTCGACGATCGACGGCCCGATCATGTTGAGGGACTTGGCGAGATCCTTCTGGATGGCTGGCCCGCAGGCGCTGAGGGCGGCGAGCACAGTCCAGCTCGAGAAGGTGGTGCCGGCCTGGGCGAGCACGGCGTCGAGCAGGCCGCGGGTGGCGCGGGCCGCGACGTTGATCTGGCCGGCCAGCGGTTGCAGGTCCGCCTCGGGTCCGGGGCTAGGCACGCGCTGAAATCACTTGACAGGTCCTGTTCATGAACTGAGTATAGCTAGGAACCAGTTAGATTGGTTCCAATCAATGTGGGATCAATTGATATGGCTAACTCAGGAGGCATGATGAAGATCGCAGTGTTCGGATCGACCGGCGGCAACGGACGGCTCGTCCTCGCGGACGGGATCCGCCGCGGGCATGAGGTGACGGCCTTTGCCCGGGACGCCGGCGCCCTGGCTGGTGTGCCCGGCCTGGCCGGGGTGGTCGAAGGCGACGGGCGCGACCAGGTTGCGGTCGAGAAGGCCATCGCCGGCCAGGCCGCCGTGATCGTGACAGTGAGCGGCCGAGGCGAGGCTGATGTCGCCGCCGGGATCGCCCGGACCGTCACCGCCGCCATGCAGTCCCACGGTGTGTCCCGGCTCGTCGCCGCCAGCGCCTACGGAATGGTCGCCACCCGGCCCTACATCCTCGCCGGGGTCGTGCGGAGGATCTTCGCCAAAGGGTTCGCCGATCAGGCCGCTGCCGACCGGATTATCGCCGCCAGCGAGCTGGACTGGACAATCCTGCGGGGCACCCGGCTCACCAGCAAGCCAGCCAATGCGCCGGCCCGGCGCAGCACCGAGCTGTTCACCAGCGGCCCCTACAGCCTGGCCCGGGCCGCCTTCGCCGCGGCCCTGGTCGACCTGGCCCAGGACCACACCGCCATTCGCCAGATCGTCAACATCACCGGCTGAGCGATCTCGGCCGCCATGATGGCACGCCCGGCAGCCCTGAAGGAAGAAGCCCCGCCATGACCACTCCACCCACCCACGCCGCCACCTTCGCCGGGGCCCGCGGAATCGCGCCGGGTTCCGGTCGCTCGGGCTCTGACCCAGTGGTCAGGACCGAGGCGCTCACCAAGCGGTATCCAGGCAGCGGCGAGCGCCCACCGGCCGTCGACCACCTGGACCTCCACGTCCGCGCCGGGGAGATCTTCGGGCTGCTCGGCCCGAACGGGGCTGGCAAGACCACCACCATCGGCATGCTGACCACCGGAGTCGTGCCCACCTCGGGCGCGGCGTTCATCGCCGGCCTGGACGTCGTCAAACAGCCGACAGACGTGAAGCGGCTGATCGGCGTGGTCAGCCAGGCCAACACCCTGGATCGCTCGCTCAGCGTCTACAAGAACCTGTACTACCACGGGCGCTACTTCGCCTGGCCGGCCGCCGAGGCGCGGTCGGAGGCCGAGCGTCTTCTCGAGCTGTTTCATCTCGCCGACCGGCGCGACGCTGCCGTCGGCAGCCTCTCCGGCGGCATGGCCCAGCGCCTGATGGTGGCCCGGGCGGTCATGCACCGCCCGAGCGTCCTGTTCCTCGACGAGCCGACCACCGGACTCGACCCGCAAAGTCGCCTCGACCTATGGGATCTGCTGCGTGCGCTGAACGCCTCGGGACAGACGGTGCTGCTGACCACCCACAACATGGACGAGGCCGACCAGCTCTGCCACCGGATCGCCATTATGGACCACGGCCAGATCCTGGCCCTCGATACGCCAGCCGGGCTGAAAGCGTCGGTGGATGCCGACACGGTAATCACCGTCGCGGCCCACGCCCCGGCAGGGCGGATAGAAGCCGCTGTCGGCGCGGTCGACGGCGTGGTCAAAGTGGTCCCGGTCGCTGACGCCGTCCAGATTCACGTCCAGGGCGGCCGTCAGGGCATCCTCACCCGCATCTTCACCGCGGCAGACGACCACGGCATCGCAGTCAGTGACCTCTCGATCGCCGAGCCCAGCCTCGAGACCGTGTTCATCGCCCTTACCGGGAAGGAACTTCGCGACTAATGACCGCAACGACCACAGCCACAGCCACAGCCGTGTTCCGGGAGCCCAGAGCAACCGGGCATCCGGCCGGCGTCGCCTTCTTCGCCCTGTTCCGCCGGGACCTGGACGTACTGCGAGCCAAGCTCGGGCTGTTCCTCGGCCGCACCGTGATGCAGCCGCTCCTGCTCATCTTCGTCTTCACTTACGTCTTCCCGAAGATCGGCCAGGGGATCGCTGGCGGGGGCAGTTCGGTCGCGTTCAACAATGTGCTCCTGGGCGGGGTGATCGCCTCCACGATGATCCTGCAGGGCATCCAGGCGGTGGCCGTGCCGCTTGTCCTGGATTTTGGCCGCACCCGCGAGATCGAAGACCGCGTCCACGCGCCGCTCCCGCTGTGGGCGGTCGCGGTGGAGAAGGTCCTGGCCGGCGGCGCCGAGACCCTGCTCGCCGCGCTCGTGGTCTTCCCGCTCGCCTACTTCATCCCGGCCACCCCGGTGCACCTCGACGTCCACTGGGTCTACCTGGCGACGCTGCTGCCACTGGGCTGCCTGCTCAGCGCCTCACTCGGTCTGGCCATCGGAACTCGCGTCCAGCCTGACCAGGTCGCCGTCGTCTTCGGGATCCTGGTCGTGCCCATGACATTCCTCGGTGCCGTCTACTACACCTGGCCGGCGCTCGGCAGCCTGACGTGGCTGAAATGGGCCGTACTGGCCAACCCGCTCGTCTACCTCTCCGAAGGGCTGCGCCTCGCCCTGGCGTCGGGTATTCCCCACATGCCATCCGGTGCCATCTACGCCGGCCTGGCCGGATTCACCGCCCTGCTCCTGGCCGCCGGCATCCACGGGTTCCGCAAGCAGGTCCTGTCATGACCGCGCCGGGTCCGCTCGGGACACTGGGAGCGTGGAGTTACCGGCACCGGCGAGCCGTCCTGCTCGGATGGCTGCTCGTGCTGGTGGTCGTCTCGTTCGCGGGCCGGGCCGTGGGCTCCCAGTTCAAGAACGACTTCAGCGGGGGGAACACCCCTTCCGAACAAGCTCAGGCCTTCCTGGACACCCAGTTTCCCTCCCAGGCTGGTGACACCGCACAGATCGTGTTCAGGACCAGCGGCCCGATCACCGCTGCTGCCAACCAGGCCCGCGTGAGGGGGACCCTCGCCCGCCTGGGACACGTGGCCGGCGTCGTCTCGGTGCGGAGCCCGTTGGCTCCCGGCGCGTCGGCCCAGATCAGCAGGGACCGTCATCTTGCCTACGCCACGGTCCAGTTCAGCCAGTCCAGCGACCGCATCCCCGACGCCTCGATCCGCCAGGTCGTCAGCCGGGCCCAGGACCTGGCGCGGCCGGGATTCGACGTGCAACTCGGTGGCGCGCCGATCGAGAAGGTCGAAAAGCCCGCCTTCGGGGTAAGTGAGGGACTCGGGATCCTCGCTGCCGTCGTCATCCTGCTCCTGGCCTTCGGGTCGGTCATCGCCATGCTTCTGCCCATCGCATCGGCGATCCTCGGTGTCGCCGTCACCTTCGGCGCCGTCGACCTGATCAGCCACGGCCTCACCGTTCCCACGTTCGCCCCGGATCTCGCCGCCCTCGTCGGGCTGGGCGTCGGGATCGATTACGCGCTCTTCGTCGTCACCCGCTACCGGTCCGCACTGCACGAGGGGGCGCTACCCGAGGCCGCGATTATTGCCGCTATGGCCACGTCCGGCCGGGCGGTGCTCTTCGCCGGATCGACCGTGGTCCTCTCACTGCTCGGCCTGTTCCTCCTCGGCCTGCCGTTCATCTATGGCGCCGCGCTCGCCGCGGTGATCGCCGTGCTCGTCGTCATGATCGCGTCGATGACCCTGCTGCCCGCCGCCCTCGCTTTCGCCGGTCACAACATCGACCGCTTCGGGGTCCGGCGCTCGACCGGCACCCCGGCCCCCGGACCCACCTTGTGGGCTCGCTGGAGCCGCCAGATCCAGCACCGGCCCTGGCTTTCCGGTGGCGCCGCGCTGCTCGCGCTGGTGATCCTGGCTATTCCGTTCCTGTCACTGCGCCTGATGTACAGCGACGCGGGCAACGACCCGGCCAGCTTCACCACCCGGCAGGCCTTCGACCTGCTAGCCGCCGGCTTTGGACCGGGCGCTAACGGCCCGCTGATCATCGCCGTCAAGGTTCCCGGCGGCAACGACAGACCAGTGGTCAGCGCCCTGGCGGCACGCCTGGCCACCGAGCCTGGCGTCGACGTCGCGAGCCCGCCTCACTTCAACCGCACCGGGGCGGCGGCCGTCATTACCGTCATACCGGCCAGCTCACCCCAGGACGCCCGCACCTCAGCACTCGTCGACCGCATCCGCGACCGCGTCGTCCCGGCCGTTATCCGGGGCACCGGCGTGACCGCGCTGGTCGGCGGGGTGACCGCGGCGTCAATCGACTCCTCCAGCGTCACCGCTGACCGGCTTCCGCTCGTCATCGGCGTGGTCGTGGCGTTGTCGCTGCTGCTGCTCATGGCGGCCTTCCGCTCCGTCCTGATCCCGGTCACCTCCGCCCTGATGACCTTGATCTCGACGGGCGCCGCTTACGGTGTCGTCGTCGCCGTGTTCCAGTGGGGCTGGCTCGGATCGGGCATCGACAATGGCCGGACCGCTCCCATCGACCCGTGGGTCCCGCTCTTCCTCTTTGCTCTCCTGTTCGGCCTCTCCATGGACTACCAGGTCTTCCTGCTCTCCCGGATACGCGAGGCGTGGCGCCGGAAGCAGGACAACGCGGCCGCCGTCGCCGATGGACTCACCTCGACCGGGCGGATCATTACCTCCGCCGCCGCCATCATGATCTGCGTCTTCGGGTCCTTCGTGGTCGGCGACCTGCGGGTCCTCAAGCTCTTCGGGCTGGGCATGGCCGTCGCTGTCCTGCTCGACGCCACCCTGGTCCGCATGGTCCTCGTCCCATCCGTCATGGAAATCCTGGGACGAGCCAACTGGTGGATGCCCCGGTGGCTCGACCGCGCCGTTCCATCGCTCACCGTCGAGGTCCAGCCAGGACCACAAGACCGCCCAGTCTCATCAGTTCCGGGCCCCGGCCCGGAGGGATGATGGGCACTGTCGTTCCTCGGGTGTGCCGAACCAGCTCCGCAGCGCCGCTCGCAGCGCAGGCGCGGCGGTGCCGGCGGGTTCGCCGGTGGTCGCGGCCCAGGCGATGTAAGCGTCCGGGCGGATCAGGAGGACGTCGGCTGGCCGGTGATCGGTTCTGGCGGTGTGAATGTCGATGCGATGCCGCCAGTCCCGGGCGGTCTCGCGGAGGTCTGGGCGGTCGGCGAGGTCGAGGAGGACGGGCCGTGCGGTGTGCATGAGCTCCGCGACGCTGGTGGCGCCCTGGTCGGTGCGCAGGGTGAGATCGGGGGCGAAGGCCCCGGTCAGGGCGTGCTGGCTGGTGCCGGGCATCGGGTAGGAGATGCTGGTGCCGGCGATGAGGGCTCCCATACGGCGCAGTGGCTGCTCGTCGGCGAGTAGCTCACCGAAGAGTTCCCGGAGCGCTTGCGCGGCTGGGTCCTGCCCGCGCCGCAGTGCCACCTGAGCCTGGGTCTGGAGCAGGGCACGTGCCCCGGCGAAGTGGCGCTCGTCGTGATAGGTGTCCAGCAGGCCCGGCGGTGCCCAGCCGCCGATGTCGGCGGCCAGTTTCCAGGCTAGGTTGACCGCGTCGAGCATGCCGACATTGATGCCTATGCCCGTGGCGGGGAACTGATGGGCCGCATCTCCGGCCAGCAGGATCCGCCCGTCGCGGTACCGTTCGGCCTGCCGGGCCTGGAACCCGTAGCGCGACAGCCGGGTCACCTCTCCCAGGGGAAGCTCCGCGCCGAGCACACGGCGGATGCTGTCCTGGAGCTCGGTCAGGGTCATCGGCGCGTCATCGTCTACTTCCGCGGGCTCGTCTTCGGTGGTCTGGAGCAGCAGAACCCCGGAGGTGAGCGACCCGAATCCGAACACGCCGCGGTCTGTCCGGGTGAAACCCGCGCGGATCCTGCCGAGCCCGGGGACGTCGAGGTCGCCGCCGTCCAGCCGGGTTACCGAATCGGGCACGGTGACCTGGGCCAGCCGGTTGACCTCTGGATAGGTGGTGCCGGGGAACGGGATCCTGGCCGCGTCACGGACCCGGCTGTGCGCGCCGTCGCAGCCCACCAGGTACCGGGCGGTCACGCGGTAGGGCCCCTCCGGGCCGTGCACGTCCGCGGTCACCGTGGCCTCGTCCTGGCTGACCCCGGTCACCTCGTGCCCGCGGCGTATGCCGGCGCCGAGTTCGCGGGCGTGCTCGTCGAGCAGGCGCTCGAGTCGCGGTTGCGGGAGATGCACCGCCCACAGCGGGGGATCGGCCAGGTGTGAGAAGTCCAGCTGCACACCGCCGAACGGTGCCTCAGGGGCCGGCCCGATGGGGCGGCCACTGGCCGCTTCGACCCGCTCCAGCAGGCCCCGGTAGCGCAGCAGTTCCACGATCTGCCCGTTGAAACCGTTCGCCTTCGGGGTATCGCGCAGCCGCGGCTGCCGCTCCAGTACCAGCGGCCGCACTCCGGCCAGGCATAGCTCACCGGCCAGCATCAGGCCGGCCGCACCGGCGCCCACGATGATCA